>JAGREZ010000039.1:2308-7507 GCA_020446285.1 Geminicoccaceae bacterium | reverse complement strand
GCCGCCGAGAAGCGGCGCATGTGGTTCTCGCGGTGATTGTCGGAGATCACCATGCCCTTGTTGCCGAAGAGCTCGACGCGCTGGTCGTAGCCATAGGCGGCCTGCCGCGAATTGTTGATGATCGCCTGCCTGCCGGATGCGGTCACAAGGGTGATGACGATGGTATCATAATCGCCGCAGCGTTCCATGAGTGCCGGATCGACCAGGCGCGAGCCATGCGCCGAAACCGCCTCGACCTCCTCGCCGAGCATGTAGCGGGCGAGGTCGAGATCATGGATGGTCATGTCGCGGAAGATCCCGCCCGACACCTCGATATAGGCATCCGGCGCCATGCCGGGATCGCGCGAGGTGATGACGAGCTGATGCAGATCGCCGATCTCGCCATCGAGCATGGCCTTGCGCGCCGCCCGGTGGCCCGGATCGAACCGGCGGCAGAAGCCGATCATGATCGGCCGCGTCGCGCCGGCGATGGTCTTCGCACAGGCATTCACCCGCTCGAGCGAAAGGTCGATGGGCTTTTCGCACAGGATCGCCTTGCCGGCGGCGACGCCCTGCTCGATGAAATCCACATGGGTGGCCGTGGAGGTGGCGATCAGTACGGCGTCGACATCGGCGGCCGAAAACACCTCGTCGGCGGATGTATGGTTGGTCACGCCGAGCCGCCCAGCAATGTCGGCGGCGGCGGGCGCGTGGACGTCGAAGACACCGGTCAGCCGCGCACGGGGATGAGCGGCAATGTTCTCGGCATGCATCTTTCCGATGCGGCCGCAACCGAGCACGGCGATATTGAGCAAGGCAGCCTCCCGATTCCGCGTTGTTCATTCAACCGGATCGCCCGCAATGAATGTTGCAAAGCCGCTCCGTGTCAACAGGGATACGCGGTGTGGAGAGTGTAATTCCAGCTGGCCCCTCCGCAGCGTGTTGACACGGCCATTGCGCGCCATCAAACCGTCATCATGCCGCGTGGTTCGACGCGGCGCCGCAACGGACAGGGACAGGAACATGCCCAAGGCAAGGCTCGGCATCGCCCCCATCGCCTGGTGGAACGACGATCTCGAGGAACTTTCCGACGATGTCAGCCTCGAGGAATGCCTGCGACAGGCATCCGTCGCCGGCTTTACCGGCATGGAGACCGGCCGGCGCTTTCCCATGGACATGGCGGAGCTCGGCCCGGTTCTCGACCGTTTCGGCATCTCGGTGTGCGGCGGCTGGTTCTCCGGCCTGCTGCTCGACGGCGATATCGAGGCGGAAAAGGACCGGGTCGCGGCACAGATGGCGTTCTTCAGGGCGGCAAACGCACCCTGCATCGTCTATGGCGAGACCGCGCGTTCGATCCAGGGCGTGCACTCCGCCCCGCTTTCGACCAAGCCCCGCCTGACAGAAGCGGAGATGGCAACCTACGGCCGCAAGGTCTCCGATTTCGCCGACTGGTGCGCGAAGGAAGGGATGCCCCTTTCCTATCATCATCACATGGCTGCCGCCGTCGAGACGGAAGCGGAACTCGATCTCCTCATGAAGCATTCCTCCGTCCCGCTGCTGTTCGATGCCGGCCATATGGCCTTTGCCGGCGGCGACAATCTGCGCGTCATCGACAACCACCATGCGCGCATCACCCATGTCCACACCAAGGATGTGCGCGAACGGGTGATCGCCTCGCTCGACCGCGGGAAGGAGAGCTTCCTCGATGCGGTCATCAAGGGCGCCTTCACCGTGCCGGGCGACGGCGATCTCGATTTCAAGACCATCGTGAAGGCGCTGGCCGGCAAGGGCTATGAGGGCTGGTTCGTGGTCGAGGCGGAACAGGATCCGAAGGCCAACCCGCCGCTTGAAATGGCAAGGAAAGGCCACGCCGAACTGCTGCGGGTCATGGCAGCGGCGGGTTACGAGGTGGTTTCCGGCTGACCCGACAAACAGACAAGGGGGAGAAGATTCATGAAGAAGATACGTTACGCCGTGGTCGGCGCCGGGTGGATTTCGCAGGAAGCGTTCATGCCTTCCATCGCCGCCACCGACAATTCGGTGATGACCGCGATTGTCAGCGGCTCGCCTGAAAACGCGGCGAAGCTTGCGGAATTCTACGGTATCGAACATGTCGTCGGCTATGACGGCTATGACGACCTGCTCGCCCGCGACATTGTCGATGCCGTCTACATCGCCCTGCCCAACTCCATGCATGCCGACTATGCCATCCGCGCAGCCAATGCCGGAAAACATGCGATGGTGGAAAAGCCGCTCGCAGCGACCGTCGAGGAATGCGAGGCGATGATCGCTGCCGCCGAGAAGGCCGGCGTCCAGCTCATGACCGCCTATCGCCTGCACAACGAACCGGCCACGGTCGATGCCATCGAGCGCGTGCGCGCGGGCGAGATCGGCGATCCGCGCCTGTTCGGCTCGGTCTTCTCGATCATGTCGGCCGAGGGCAATCACCGCCTGCTCAAGGAGCACTGGGGCGGCCCGTTGCAGGATATCGGTGTCTACTGCCTCAATGCGGTGCGCCATCTGTTCGGCTGCGAGCCCGTCGAGGCACATGCGGTCAGGAGCAGTCCCGAGAACGACCCGAGATTCACCGAGGTCGAGGAAAGCCTCGCCGTCACGCTGCGCTTTCCCGAAGGCCGTCTGGCACAGTTCCTGTTGAGCTTCGGCGCCGATCCGCATGACAGCTACACTGTGGTCGGCACCAAGGGCAGCATCTCGCTGCATCCGGGCTATGGCTTCCACGATGCGCTCGCCATGACCCGGCGCAACGGAGGCAATATCGGCTGGTATCCCTACCCCCGCACCGACCATTTCAGTGGTCAGGCTGCCTGTTTCTCGCAGTGCATTCTCACCGGAACGCCGGTGGAGGCCGATGGCCATGAGGGACTGGCGGATGTCCGTGCCCTTCTCGCCATCGAGAAGGCCGCCGAAACCGGCATTCCCCAGACAATCGAATCACCGCCGCGTCCCTGCCATCCCTCGGCCGACATGGTCCGCCTGCTGCCACCGACCGAACGCCGCCTCGTCTTCTGATCCGGCCTCACTCGTCTCCCGGAACGCCGTAGGACGGTGCCTCGCGCGGGTCGAGCGCGCGCTGCACATAGGCATCGACCTGCGGCCGGTAGATCTCCCAGATGGTCGCCAGCGCCTCGATCGGGCAATCCTCGCTCCAGTCGCAGCGAAGGTCGATGACGGGCCAGCTGACACGATCGACGACAAGGATCCCGGCCGAGTGCACCGGCCCCGCCTCGCCGCCCGCATCGAGACCGCCCCGGAGCGCCCCGATCAGCCGGTCGCCGAGATGGCCGGTGGAGGCGGCGAAGGCCCGCAGCATGGCTTGCGGCACCCCCGCATGGGCGAGGAGATTGCCGCCGCTCGCGGCATTGTTGCTGTGCGCCGAGGCCCAGATGCCGAGCGCGTTCGGCCCCGAATGGATGGCGGTGCCGCCGCTCGCATCGACCGCGAGCACCTGCCGGTACTCGATGAAACGGCGACGCCGTCGAACCTCGGCGACGGCCTGCATGGCGCTCATGCCGCCCGCCATCAGGTCGAGCGCGAACGGGCCGATCTCCGGATCGGTGACATTCTGCGAGGCGACCGCTCCGACGCCCGCGCGGGCATATGAACAGCGCGCCGCCACCGCCGGCGAGGATGAGGAGATGGCCACACCGAACATGCCGGTGCGCTCGCAGCGGGCAACGATGGAAAAGGTCATGGTCTCTCCTCCCCGTCCGGGATGACCGCCGTCGCGTCGATCTCGACCAGCCATTCGGGCCGGGCGAGCGCGCTCACGACGAGTCCGGTCGAGACCGGATGCACGCCCCTGATATATTCGCCCATGGTCCGGTAGACCGCCTCGCGGTGGCGGACATCGGTGATGTAGACGACGATCTTCACCAGATGATCCATCGAACCGCCGCACTCTTCGAGAAGCTGGCGGATGTTGCGCATCACCTTGTGGGTCTGCTCCACGGGATCGTGGCTCTCGATGTTTTCGGCCGTGTCCAGATCCTGCGGACACTGCCCGCGCATCCACACCGTGCGCCCGCCACGGGTGACGACGGCCTGACAGAGATCATTGTCGAGCTTCTGTTCGGGATAGGTGTCGCCGGTATTGAATTTCCGATGGCGCTCGTGGGTCATCTCGCCTTCCATATTCCGGTCCATGGCCGACCATGCGTCGGAAAGCGCCCGCCGGCAATCCCCTCTCGCGGCCGGCCCCGGAATCCTGTTTTACCGGATGGCCGCTCTTCGCTAGGGTTCTCCCGCAAGAACGAATTCCGCATGCATCGGGGGAGCCTCGCATGACGATCGAAACGACCGATACGCTCGTGGTTGGCGGGGGTCAGGCGGGGATTGCCATGAGCGAGCATCTCGGGCGTTGCGGCGTGCCCCACATCGTTCTCGAACGGGGCCGGATCGCCGAGCGCTGGCGCTCGTGGCGCTGGGATTCGCTCGTTGCCAACGGCCCCGCCTGGCATGACCGCTTCCCCGGTCTCGAATTCACCGGCATCGACCCGGACGGCTTCGCCGGCAAGGAGGCCGTCGCCGATTATTTCGTCGATTATGCAAACATGATCGAAGCGCCCGTGCGCACCGGCGTGGAAGTGCTCTCGCTCGAACGGCTCGACGGCCGTGCGGGCTTTCGCGCCAGCACCTCCGCCGGCAACATCGAGGCACTTCGGGTGGTGGCTGCGACCGGCCCCTTCCAGAAGCCCGTCATTCCGCCGATCGTGCCCGGCGATGCGGGCATCGACCAGTTGCACTCCGTCGACTACCACCATCCCGGCCAGCTCGCCGGAGGGGCGGTTCTCGTCGTCGGCGCCGGCTCGTCGGGCACGCAGATCGCCGATGAACTCCAGCGCGCGGGGCGCAAGGTCTATCTTTCGGTGGGCCCGCACCATCGCCTTCCCCGCCGATACCGCGAACGCGACTATTGCTGGTGGTTCGGCGTGCTCGGCATCTGGGACCAGCCGTCGATGGATGCGGGATCGGAACATGTGACGATCGCGGTGAGCGGCGCGCATGGCGGCCGGACCGTCGATTTCCGCGAACTCGCGGCAGGCGGCGTCACCCTCGTCGGCATGACCCGGGACTTCGCCGATGGCGTGCTGACCTTCGCACCGGGGCTCGAGGAAGCCATCGCCCGCGGCGATGCGCATTATCTCTCGATGCTCGACCGCGCCGACGCCTACATCGAACGCAACGGCCTCGACCTGCCGC
>JAGREZ010000039.1:1230-2153 GCA_020446285.1 Geminicoccaceae bacterium | reverse complement strand
GGCCGGCCGGCGCATCGACGCGGCATTTCGAGCGAACCCGGCATCTATTTCCTCGGCCTGCCCTGGATGACCCGCTGGGGCTCATCCTTCATCTGGGGCGTCTGGCACGATGCCCGCTACATCGCCGAACATATCGTGACCCAGCGGGGCTACACGGACTATCGCCCGCACACCTGACCCCGACCCCTCCCCCGGCTCCCGGCATCGCCGGAACAGGTCACACGGCCGGCACGTCAGGCCGCCCGGCTGGCCTGTTCGCACGGGCCTATTCGATGGGCTTGTCCTCGATCGCGGTCTCGCTGCCCGCCACGAGCCTCGCAAGATTGTCGATGAAGGCGATCGCGAGCACGACCGTGCCGATGGCCATGGCCAGTTGAGGGATCCATATCGGCGTCGCGTCCTGCCCCTGGCTGATGTCGTGGATCTTGCGCGAGACGAGCACCGCCCGCACCGCATACCAGGCGAAATAGCAGGAAAGGAAGGTCGAGATGCCGAAGCACCAGAGCTCGGCCAGCCGCCGCCGCCCGCCCGCGAGCCGGCTCAGGAAGAGCGACACGCGGATATGCGCGCCATCATTGAGCGAATAGGCGAGCGCAAAGAAGGACGCCGACGCCATGCAGTAACCCGCATAGTCGGTGGAGCCGGGAAACTGGTTCCCCGTCCACCGCGCGAGGATCTGCAGGAGAATGATGGCGAGCAATGCGAGAAGGGCGAGCGCGGCGATGGCGCCGCATGCGCGGTAGAGCGTATCGAGAAAAACCCGCAGCAGGCGGACCATCGCCAGTCTCCGTCAAGGGGGATTTCGAAGCGGACCGGTTGTGTCGTTCCGCCCTCTCCTGTTCCGCCCTGTTCTATTCCGCCTTGTAGGCATCGATGACGGCGCGTCCGGCGTCACCGGCGGCATCGAGCCATTCCCCGGTCAT
>JAGREZ010000039.1:0-1144 GCA_020446285.1 Geminicoccaceae bacterium | reverse complement strand
TTGAGCCGCTGGGAATCGAGCGTGCCGGTCCGCTCGGCGAGATTGGCGCAGGCGGTGACGACATTGCGGGTGGCATCGTCGAGCGCTTCCCATGCGTCCTTGTTGGCGAACACATAATTGCGCGGCAGCCAGGCATTGACCTCGTACCAGTGGGTCAGATGCTCCCAGACCTTGCGGTCATAGCCGGTCGAGCCCGACGAGATGAAGCTCTCGGCGACGCCGGTCGCGAGCGCCTGGCTCAGCTCGGCCGCCTCGACCTGCACCGGCAAAGCGCCTGTGAGTTCGGCCATGCGCGCGGTGGCGGCATTGTAGGAGCGGAACTTCACCCCCTCGAGATCGGATGCGGCATTCAGCACCTTCTTGGCGTAGAGACCCTGGGGCGGCCACGGAACGGCGTAGAGGAGCACCGTGTTCTGCTCGTCGAGGATGGTCGAGAGCGCGTCACGCGAGGCCGCCCAGAGCTTGTCGGACTGCTCGTAGCTGGTCGCGAGGAAGGGGATGGAATCGATGCCGAACATCGGATTCTCGTTCTCGTGCGCGGAGAGGATGCGCTCGCCGATGGGCGCCTGTCCGGTCTGCACGGCGCGCTTGATCTCGTTGCCCTTGAACAGCGAGCCGGACGCATGGATGATGATCTCGAGTTCGCCACCCGTGCCGGTGCCGACACATTCCGCGAACGCCTTGCCGTTCTGGGTATGGAAATTGCCGTCCGCATAGGCCATCGGCATGTCCCAGGTCTCGGCGGCAGCGGCGCCGGACATGAGCGCAAGCCCGGCTGCGGCAAGAAGAAGGCTGCCAGTTGAACGGCCCATCGAGGGTCTCCCTTTTGAGGTTTTCGGCACGGTGCCCGGCGGAACTATAATCACCTCGCCCCGAAAGTTCCAACTGCCAGAGAACGGACCGCCGCCGCCCGCCCGGCGGTCGCGACGGCCGAGACGATGCGTTCCACCACGAGAAAGGGCACGAAGAACACCACCGTCCAGAAACAGACCGCTTCCGGAACGAAGGTCATCGGCGTGGACGGATCGAGGAAGAGCGGCAGATAGAGGCCGCCCGTGATGGCCGCCGTGGCGACGAGATAGAGGCGCGCCATGAGCTCAAGAAGCCTTGCGACGGTAGCGGCGTTCATGATGATGATGGTCCC
>JAGREZ010000356.1 GCA_020446285.1 Geminicoccaceae bacterium | reverse complement strand
CCCGTGATGTTCGGGGTTGCGGGGCTATCTGAACGTAGCTTCGGCTTGCATCGCCAGGTGACCTTCCGGAGTGCAGGCCCATGCCGTCGTGTGGCCATCACCGCGACCGAGGAAGATATTGAAGGGCCGGGTATCGAACAGTGGACTCATCGCACGATAGCTGAAGGTGGCCATGCGTCCCGCGGATTTGCGCTTGGTAAACTCCGCAAGGAAGGTCGCTGTAAGCGGGCCGTGGAACACCAGGTCTGGATAGCCTTCGACATTTCGCGCGTACTCCCTGTCATAATGAATCCGGTGGCCGTTGAAGGTCAGAGCGGAATAGCGGAACAACATGACGATGGAAGGGTTGATGGTCTCCCGGTCGGTGATGGTCTCGGGTGGCGCCACCGGTTTGGCCTTGGGTTGGTCGGACGAGGGATCCTCGCGATAGACGATGTCGTGTTCCTCACGCCAGATCGTCTGATCGCTTCGTGTGTAACGATGCTCAACCGTCACGAAGCACAATGGTCCGGTACGTCCGGTCTTTGGGGCAACCTTGAGGATCTTCGACTTCTTCACGATATCGTCGCCAATGCGAAGATCGCCCGCAAACTCGAAGCGGCCTCCGGCCCACATCCGACGGGGGAGTTCCACTGGCGGCAGGAAGCCTCCCTTCTTCGGGTGTCCATCGCGGCCCAGGGCATCGAGCGGCGAGGGCGCATGGAAATAGAGCCAGTTCCACAGAGGCGGCAGCGCGTCCCCCGGCGCCAGTTCTACGCCCACGGGCAAAAGGCTCTGCATCAGATTGGCGGGGCGCGCATCAAGGGTATCACGGTGCACCTCGGTCCGGCCAATCCAGTCTTCAAGGGCGGGGCTTTCTTCGGAAACGCTCATGTCTTGTCTCGGCTGGCTCGTTGATCAGGTGGTGTGCCGCCAACAAGACAGCACATCTCGTGCAATAGCCTAAACGAGCGCGATGAACGACGGTAATAGGCGTCCTCAATAGCTGTGATCTGAAACATCTATTTCACGGTGCGGGTGTGA
Source organism: Geminicoccaceae bacterium (assembly GCA_020446285.1). GTDB lineage: Bacteria > Pseudomonadota > Alphaproteobacteria > Geminicoccales > Geminicoccaceae > JAGREO01. The sequence continues at coordinate 14,184 of JAGREZ010000356.1, read as the reverse complement.
TTTCTCTACCGTCTCCCTCAAGCGGCGAGAGGGGGTACAGCCTGCGATTGCCACAATTTTCGTCCATCGCCGCCATGGAAGGGAGGAATGACATGCCGGACAATATCTCTGAAGCGCGTGAATGCCGCTCTGCTGTCCTACACAACAGCCCTGTCGAGCGCCCCTACGCCAAGACGCGCCCTCTGTCTCTGGACACTTTGCGGCTCGATCCGCCGGGAACCGACGAGGTCCTGGTAAAGATCGTGGCCGCCGGCCTGTGCCACTCCGACCTGTCGGTGATGAATGGCGACCGGCCGCGGCCGACGCCGATGGCGCTTGGCCACGAGGCGGCTGGCATTGTCGCTGAGTGCGGACCCGGGGTGAAGAACCTGGCGGTCGGCGATCATGTCATCATGGTGTTCATGCCATCTTGCGGCCACTGTGCGCCATGCGCCGAAGGCCGAGCCGCGCTATGTGAGCCCGGCGCTGTTTCGAACAACAAGGGTGAATTGCTTGGCGGCGGTGTGCGGATGCATATTGGCGACGAGGCCGTCTTTCACCACGTCGGCGTTTCCGCTTTCAGCGAGTACGCCGTCGTTTCGGCGCGATCGGTCGTCAAGATCGACAAGGATCTTCCGCTCGACAAGGCCGCAGTGTTTGGCTGCGCGGTCCTGACGGGCATGGGCGCGGTCGTGAACACCGCCGGGGTTCGCCCCGGCCAGTCGGTGGCCATTGTCGGACTGGGCGGCGTGGGACTTTCCGGGCTACTGGGTGCTCTTGCGGCAGGTGCCGCCGATGTCATTGCCGTAGACGTCGATGACAGCAAGCTGGAATTTGCCAAGGAACTGGGAGCCACTGCCACCGTCAATTCGCGGGATGAGGATGCGGTCGACCGGATCAAGGCCATGACCGGCGGTGGCGTGCATTCTGCCGTGGAAACCGCCGGCGTCGGACCAGCCTTCGATTTCGCCTACAATATCACCCGCCGGGGCGGCCAGACTGTAACCGCCAGCCTGGCCAACCCTTCCGTCAACCTGGCCATCCAGCAGGTGCGGATCGTTGGCGAAGAGCGGACGATCCGCGGCAGCTACCTTGGCGGCGGTGTGCCTTCGCGCGACATTCCGCGCTATATCGCGCTCTACAAGCGGGGCCGTCTGCCGGTGGATAGGCTAATTACGTCGAGCGGGCCTCTGGACGATATCAACGCCGCCTTCGACCTGCTCGCGGAAGGCAAGACCATCCGTCACATAATCCGCATGGATTGAGCGGCGATGGGCGGAACGGGAGAGAGGACCTTGAAGACCTACCAGCATTTCATCAATGGCGAGTTTGTCGACCCCGAGGGCGGCGACTGGTTCGACACCGAGAACCCCTACACTGGCGAGGTCTGGGCCAAGATCCCGCGCGGCACCAAAGCCGATGTGGACAAGGCCGTCGCCGCAGCGAAAGCCGCGATGACCACTGGGCCATTTGCAGGGATGTCGCCCAGCCAGCGCGGTAAGCTCCTGCGCAGGCTGGGCGACATCCTCGTTGAGCACGGGCCGCGCCTGGCCGAGATCGAAGTGCGCGACAACGGCAAGCTGCTGGCGGAGATGGCCGGCCAGCTGAAGTATCAGCCCGAGTCATGGTACTATTACGCAGGTCTCGCAGACAAGATCGAGGGCTCGGTCGTGCCGATCGACAAGCCCAATCATCTGGCCTTCACACGGCATGAACCTGTTGGCGTCGTCGCCGCGCTCACCGCCTGGAATTCGCCGTTGATGTTCGTCGCGTGGAAGGCCGCCCCCGCCCTCGCGGCGGGCTGTTCCATCGTGATCAAGCCGTCGGAGTTCACTTCAGCATCCGCGCTGGAGTTCGCCGCGCTGACGGTCGAGGCGGGCTTCCCGCCCGGGGTCTTCAACGTCGTCACCGGCTTCGGCGCCGAAACCGGTGCGGCGCTGGTCGAGCACCCCGACGTGGCCAAGGTGTCCTTCACCGGGTCCGATACGACGGGTGCGCATATCTACGCCGCCGCGGCGAAACAGATGAAGCGTGTGTCGATGGAACTGGGAGGAAAATCTCCGAACATCGTATTCGCCGATGCCAACCTCGATGCCGCCGCCTCGGGCGCGGTTTCGGGCATCTTTGCCGCCACCGGGCAGACCTGTATCGCGGGATCGCGGCTTCTGGTGCAGAACTCGATCAAGGACCAATTCGTCGCCAAGCTGGTCGCGCTGGCAAAATCCGCCAAGATCGGTGACCCCATGGCGGCCGATACCAATATTGGCCCGGTCACGACCCCGCCACAGTACAGAAAGGTGCTGGACTACATCAACGTCGCCAAAGCCGATGGCGCCACGCTGATCCACGGCGGCAAGCCCGCATCGGGTCCCGGAGTGAAGGGATCGCAATTCGTCGAGCCGACGATTTTCGACAACGTGACCAACGATATGCGCATCGCGCAGGAAGAGGTCTTCGGCCCCGTCCTGTCGATCATCGGCTTTGAGGACGAAGCCGAGGCGATCCGTATCGGCAATGACGTGATCTATGGCCTGGCCGCCGGGGTCTGGACGCGGGACATCGGCCGCGCAGTCCGCATGTCCGAGGCGCTGAAGGCCGGCACCGTCTGGGTCAACACCTACCGCGCCATCAGCTACATGATGCCTTTCGGGGGAATGAAAAAGTCCGGCACCGGACGCGAAAACGGCATCGAGGCGATCCACGAGTTCCTCGAAACCAAATCCGTCTGGATCAACACATCGGAAGACTTCCCCGCCAACCCGTTCGTGATGCGGTAACACAAGCAGCCGCATAAGCACTCAGAAGCAATAACTTAACCTGTCGTGCGGAGATAGGCCATTCCGCGCGCCGCCTCTTCTTTGGCCGAAAACGGGAGGACTACGTGAAAAACTCACTCATCTCGCTTCTTTTCGCCAGCGCTGTGGTGACAGGGGCAAGCGCCCAGGACTGGACCCAGTCACCCTGGGGGCCAGACGATGAAGTCGGCGCGGCGAACCACATCACGCCCGAAAGCGTGCTGGCCGCGACCAAGCTGGTCACGACAGGAAAGACCTACCCGCTTGGTATGGTGGTTGACCGCACCATTCCCGCCTTCGCCCCACGGTCGATGAGCCTGACCATCCTGCAGCCCAACCAAATCGAGACCCACGGTCTTGGCGGCAACCACATGACCTACAATGACGACATCTTCATGGGCTGGCTGGGGATCGGGCCGCAGATCGACGGCCTTGGCCATATCGGCATCGACCATGTCTACTACAACGGCAACAAGTATGCCGATTTCGTCAAGGCGGACGGCTTGACCAAACTGGGCGTGGAAAAGGTCCCGCCGATCGTCACTCGTGGCGTGCTGCTCGACATGGCGAAGTTCTACGGGCAGGACATCGTGCAGGAGGGCACGCCCTATACACGCGAAGACATCATGGCGGCCGCCGAACAGCAGGGCGTCGTGCTGCGCAAGGGCGACGTGGTGCTGTTCCATTCCGGCTGGCTGAACCTGCTTGACGGCGAAGATCCGGATCCCAAGCGGTACGGCGGCGTCGAACCGGGTATCGGCATCTCGGGTGCGGAGTATATGGCCGAAATCGGAGTCGTCGCCGTAGGTGCCGACACCTGGGGGGTCGAGGCGGTGCCGTTCGAAGAGGGGAATGACGGCGTCTTCAAGGCGCACCAGATCCTCATTCCGCAGCATGGTATCTACCTTCTCGAGAACATGGACACGCGCGCGCTGGCGGCCGATGGCGTCAACGAGTTCCTGTTCGTGCTGGGTGTCACGCGGATGAAAGGCGCCGTGCAGATGATGATCAACCCCGTAGCCATCAGGTAAGGCACAAAGCCCCGGCCTGGGTACTCCTGGGCCGGGGCGTTTCTGTTCGGCCACGACACGAGGGCAGTTACGCGCCCGCCAGCAACGCCCCGAGGTCCGCAGCGCTCATTCCGTCAAGACCGTCCAGCTTGCCCAGGATATGGCGACCTTTCTCGCCAATCGCCGAACCGCCTTGATCGGACAGCTTCTCTTTCAGAACCTGGTTGCCCAGCGGTGCATCCAGATCATGGCGAAAAGATACCACCTGCCCACTCACCAGCGACACTTCGCCCTCCGCTTGAAGATCGGTCCCGTTCGGGTCGCCAATCACTGTTACACTCTTGGCAAAGGCAGCCAGTTCGCCGTCCCTGGCGAGGGCGTCTGTAATAGGATCGGTCATTGCCGGTATCATCGCCGCGCAGGGTCATTCCTGCCAGCCAAGCATAGCTGAACTTGATCTCCAGGCCGGTCCGACCCAAGAACCGAACCGATACGGATCGCTGCTTCGGCACCGACCAGAAATGCCTCAACCACCGCGGAAGCCGGGGCGGCGATCTCTTCGGCCACCGCAAGCGCGGCCGGAAAAATCCCGACCGACAGGTGGCCCACATGGGCAAAGTGAGTATCGTCGAAATCGAGCGCGTGGCTTGTCGCCCCGTTCACCAGCGCGGCCATTCCGCGGCCATTCGCGTCGGAGCCTTGCCGCCCCCGATAAGTGTAGCCACCTCCGTCCCGGCTTCACGCGCAGCCAAGGCGCGCAATTTCTCGGCGAGAGGTTCGTCCCTCCCGGCCCAGCCGCAAACCATCCAGTCCAGAAGCGACAACCCGGCCTTTTCCAGGGCCAAGGGCGGCAGCTCTGCGATTGGCATTTCAGCAAGGTTGAGAATGTCATCGATCAACGGCCTAGCGTCTTTCCGTTCGGTATTTTCTTACATTTCCCAGCAGGCTCGAGCTTCAGGATTGATTCGCCCGCTGCAGGATGCTCACGGCGCGCTTGATCACCGGGGCATCCACCATCGCGCCGTCGAGTTGCACGGCGGCCTCGCTGCCTTCTGCGGCTTCGATGACACGCCTGGCCCAGACGATTTCTTCCTCGGTTGGCGCGAATCCGCGCCTGGCCGGTTCGATCTGCGCGGGATGGATCAGGAGTTTGCCACCAAATCCCATCTCGCAACCGTGCCGGCTTTCGCGAGCGATCCGGTCTGCATCATGTAGGTCTGCGGTGACCCCGTCGAGCGGAGCCCCCTGTCCGGCCAGTCGCGCGGCGTGCACTATTGTCGCTCTGGCATGCAGCAGCGCATGCTCCAGATGCGCAATCCCGAGATCGGCTGCATAGTCGATCGATCCAAAGGCAAGACGAACGCTCGCCGCGGCGATTTCCGCGGCATTGGCCAGGCCTCGTGCCGACTCGATCAGCGCCATGACGGGCTTGCCGGTGGCCTTGGCGACCGCTTCGCAGTCTTGCGCGCGCTCGGCCTTGGGCAAGAGGACAGCTTGGATCGGTAGGCCAGCGCATGCCAGTTCGTCTTGCCTGTTCCATTCCGTGCCACGCGCGTTGATGCGCACCAACAATGGCACTTGCGCAGGTTCAAGCGCATCCGCCAGCGCCTGTCGCGCCGCATCCTTGCTGCGTGAATCGACGGCATCCTCCAGATCCAGGATGACCGCATCCGCGCCGGACCCACAGGCCTTGGCCAACCTGTCCAGACGAGTCGCAGGCAGGAAAAGTGGAAATGCAATCTGGTCCATTATGATCCTGACCTTCCGTCTATCTGCCTGGCTTCCCGTGAAATCGCCGTCCGCAACACCGGAAGCGGCCGGCTTCGGACGTCCCATGATAGGCAAGTCTGCGCGCCAGGGCGACCCGACAGTTCCTGGCTATTTGGCCGATCAATACCCCCCTTCCCCAAAGCATATTTCAGAACGGATGGACCTGCGTGCTGGAATGGCGCCGAAACCCATCGAGAGGAAGCCTCATGCCGCAAGATCTTGAAGGCCTTTTGGTCGTATCCATCGAACAGGCCGTTGCGGCGCCGTATGTCTCCGGCCGATTGGCGGAAGCCGGTGCACGGGTTATCAAGATCGAACGGGACGAAGGTGATTTCGCACGCGAATACGACCACCTCGTGCATGGTGAGAGCGCATACTTCGTCTGGCTCAACCGCGGCAAAGAGTCCGTTTGCCTGGATCTTCGCTCGGACGCTGATCGCCCGGTGTTTGAGGCCATGCTCGAAAAGGCCGACATTTTCATCCAGAACCTGGCCCCCGGCGCCATCGACCGGCTGGGCTATGCTCCTGACACATTGCGCAAGTCCAATCCCCGCCTGATTACGGTCTCGATCTCGGGCTACGGCGATGAAGGGCCATACAGCAAGCTCAAGGCATATGACCTCTTGGTTCAGGCCGAAAGCGGTCTCTCGGCTATCACCGGCAACGAGGCCGGGTCGGCGCGGGTCGGCGTTTCGGTCTGTGACATCGCTTGCGGGATGACGGCGCACCAAGCGGTTCTGCAGGCGCTTGTGGCGCGCGCCACGACGGGCGTCGGTCGGCATATTTCGGTCAGCCTGTTTCATGCGCTGACCGACTGGATGAACGTTCCGTACCTTCAGTATGTCTATGGCGGCAAGGAGCCAGCCCGCAATGGGTTGAGCCACCCGACCATCGCCCCCTATGGAGCCTTTGCGGGGTCGGACGGCAAGCTTGTCCTGCTGTCTATCCAGAATGAACGCGAGTGGGCCAAGTTCTGCGAAGGCGTCCTTAAGCACCCCGAGATCGCAACCGATCCGCGCTTTGACAGCAATACGAAGCGCGTGCAGAATCGAGTGGAACTCGACAAGCTCATCGCGGAGATTTTCGCGACGCAGGAACGCGACAATCTCTCGGCTCTGCTGCACAACGCCGGGATCGCCAATGGGCGGGTCAGCACCATGGAAGATCTCGCCCGGCACCCGCAGAACCGCTATGTCGAAGTCGCGACCCCGACCGGCCCGGTCAAGATGCTTTCACCCGGTGCCGTGGTTGATGGACAAGTGCCAACGTTTGGTCCCGTACCCGCCTTGGGGGAACACAGTGCGACAGTGTGCCAGGAGTTCGGCAAGTCCATGGCGACGTCCAACTGAATGCACGAGACCGACGACCTTAAACGACACTTGTTGCCGCCGTTCTCACGCGAGCTCGGCGTCGTCCTTACCGAGGTTACGCCCGACGTCGTGACCGGCATAATCGTCCAGCCCATGCAGACCTCCCCGGGTAAGGTGCACTGGATGTCCCGCCGCTCCCGTCCCCACTATTGCCACGGCCTCGGTTGGATTTCGGGCGTCGCGTTCGAAGGCACGCTCACCCGGCCGAAACAGCCTGCTCAGGGGTTCACTCCCGTTCGGTGCTGCGGTTCGTCTCGGGCTTCTTCCCCACACGGCCTCGCGGCTACAAACCGGCATCTCACGATACCGGTCTCATGCAGTTGCCTCCGACTCGCGGTTGCTACCAACGCGCCCCGCAAAGGACTCCCACCTCCAATCCAGTGCCCATGCCGGGCACACCTCCATGACGACCCCAAACCCGCAGAACCTCACACCCAGAGGGGGGCTTTTCCACGCCGATCTGGGGGGCCGATTGACACTCTACCGCAGGAACGGCTTCACCGAGGGACCGCCCTTCGCCGGCTACCGGCCCAATGCGTTCAGCCGGTTCTTTCACCTCGACCTTTGAGCTTGACGGCGTGTCGAGCCAGCATCGCGGTCTCCGGCTGCGGCAATCTGGCCCTGAACTGCGACGATCAGCATTCTGGCTGCACCATGCCGGTTGATGGTTCGCTGACAGGACTTCTGTCAAATCCTGTTTCCAGGGGAAGACCATGATGAAACGTCTGCTCGCCATCGCCACCCTCTCCGTCGGCCTCCTTGCCGGCAGCCAGCTGCTCCCGGTCGCTTCTCCAGCGCTTGCGCAGACGGCGGAAACCCGGGAGATGGGGCTTTTCGTCAACCTGACCACCGACGATACCTGGGCGGCCGCCAAGGCGATCAGCTTTGCCCACCAGCGGGTGCTCAAGGCCGGATATTCGCCCGTGGCGATCTGGATGAATGTCCGTGCCGTCTATCTTGCCGACAGGAAGCGCGCCTCCCATGTTCACGGCCTGATGCGTGAAAGTGACAAATCCATTCAGGACATGCTGACCGATTTCATCGCCGATGGCGGCCGTGTGATCATGTGCGGTGCATGTTCGAAAGCCGCCGGGCTCACTCTTGAAGACTATATCGATGGCGTCGAGATGGGCTCTCCCGACATCGTTCTTCCCCTTCTTTTCGATCCCGACATCAAGACCCTTGGCTGGTAATCCACTCCCTGACGGCCATCGTTCACGAGCCGGCGAAAGAGAAAGGCCGGAAGAACGATGGCCGGGCGGCAGGTGAAGCTGTCGCCGGCATCGGCTCCGTTCCTCTTGTCTTTTTGATCGAATGAACCAAGTTTATCGGACCAGACCATGAAATCGCGAGCGGCGTCATGCAGATCGTCAACATCCACGAAGCCAAGACCCATCTCTCGCGGCTGATCGAGAGTGCCGTGCGGGGCGAGCCCTTCATCATCGCGCGGGCCGGCAAGCCGCTGGTCGAGGTCCGGGCCATTGATGGGGCATATGGAATGGAGCCGAAGCGGCTGGGCTTCATGACGCCCGGCACGATTCCCGAGGATTTCGATGCCATGGGTGAAGGGGAGATCGCCACACGATTTTCCGGCGAGGAGGCATGACCTGCCTTTTCGACACCCATCTTCTGCTCTGGGCCGGTTTCGAACCCGAACGATTGCCGAAGCAAGCCGCGAAGTTGCTCGAGCAATCCCTCAGGGCCCCCCTCTTCAGTGCCGCAAGCATCTGGGAAATCGCCATCAAGGCATTGCTCGGCCGTGCCGATTTCACTGTCGATCCCGCAGTCTTTCGCAAGGCTCTTCTCGAGAACGGCTATGAGGAACTCGCGATTACCGGCGCACACGCCGCCATGACCCGCAACCTTCCCGAACACCACAAGGACCCCTTCGACCGCCTGCTGCTTGCCCAGGCAATGGTCGAGGGCCTCACCCTCGTCACCGCCGACCGCAAACTTGCCGCTTATGAAGGCCCGATCCGCCATTGCGGGTAACAGCGCGTTGATAAAATACCGACAGGCGCGACGGCTGTCGGTATTTCTTCAACACGCTGGCAAGGTTGTCACCGACGTTCCCGAATTCTCCTTACCGTTCCCGCATCCAGTAGAGGATGGTTCCGGAGATGCGGTCGTGGGTGGTGCTTCGGTCCGCACCTTCGGGGTCGGTGCAGATCGGGTCCTCGTCCACTGCCTCGAGAAGCGCCTGCGCCCCTTCCTTGCACAGACCCAGGAAGGAGAAATGATGGGCGTCGGGGATCGAGACGCGCCTTGCCCGGGACAGGCGTTCGGCGAGGCGGCTTCCGTTCGGCCCGGTATCGATGGCGGGCCACAGGCTTTCATCCTCACCGAGCTGGAGGATCAGGACGGGCAGGTCCAGCGTATCGATACTCGCTTCGCTCATGCCCCGTGTCAGACCCGGATCGATGGCGACCACCCCCTTGATCCGCGGATCGCGCAGGTCGTTCCCGAACCCTTCATGCAGGTTCGACGGGTCGACCCCGCCGCTCTCGAAAAACCGGCAGTCGGTCGCGCGCTCGCCGGGGGTCCGGCACCAGTCGGCATAAAGCCTCCGGTCCATGCGCAATCCGCCCAGATGGAACGCCGTGGCGCCGCCGAGCGAGAAGCCGAGAGCGTAGATGCGCTCCCTGTCGACATGGACGGCGAACGCCTCGTCGGCGAGCAATCGGTCGAGGGCGGCGGAAAGATCGGCGGCACGGTCCTCGACATGAATCGAGCGCCGTGGCGAACTGTCGCCTGACGTGCTTCCCTGATGGTTCACCGCCAGCACCATCGCCCCGCCCTCGACAAGCGCCGAGGAGAGCCAGGAAAGATTGTCCATGTTGCCGCCCGAGCCGTGCGAGAGGAGGAAAAGCGGATATTTCCCGGAAGCGATGGTCGGCCCGACCAGCGCGGGCGTGCCGGAAAAGGCCGCATCATCGCCGATCATGCCCTGATAGGTGGTCGAACCGGCGGGATACCAGAGCGACCCCTCGACGAGGCCTGCACGGTGGCCGGCCCTGATGTCCAGCCGGTCGTAACCCGGGAGGTTTTCCCCGGCCGGTGCCGGTATGGCATGAAGGAGGGTGAGAGAGAAAAGGATGGCCGGAAGTGTTCGCATGGCGTTTTTCCTTGGCATGACGTGATGAACAGGGGCAACTGATGCGGTTTGCAATCCTGCCGCGTCCTCGAACCGGATCGAGGAGGTCAAGGAACCGGTTTTCGTACCTCTCCCCATGCTCCTGACAGAAAAATGCCCTCGCTCCCGCTGCCGCTCGTCACCGCCCTTGTTCTCGGCTTTCTCCTGCTGCGCTCGATCCGGCACGGCGGGACACCCCTGTGGCTGCGTCTTTTCATCGGTGCATGCATCCTGCAGAGCGTCGTCATCGCCCTGCATCATCACTATGGCATATCTGCCCTCCGCCCGGTTCAGCCCGTCACCGCCATCCTGCTGCCGCCGCTGGCGCTGATCGCCTTCGAGACCACCGCCATCCGCCCGTTCAGCGCCCGACGCCATCTGCCGCACCTGCTGCTTCCACCCCTGGCCATCGCCCTGATCGCCATCCTCGCACCCCGGCTCATCGATCCCGCCGTTCCGCTGATCTTTGCCGGTTACGCACTGGCGATGCTGCACGAACTTGCCGGCGGCACCGATTCACTTCCACGCACCCGCCTCGAGAGCGGCGAGGTGCCGGCGCTCATCTGGCGGCTGATCGCTGCCACGTTTCTCCTTTCAACGATGAGCGATCTCCTCATCTTTCTCGACATGGAATTCGCAGGTGGCCGTTTCACGCCCTGGGTGGTCGGCGTGTTCCACGGGCTCCTGCTGCTCACACTCGGGGGCCTGGGCCTTTCAAGCGCGCTCGAAAGCCCGGCCGACACGCCCGGGGAGCCGGAAACCATCGTCGACATGCCGCCCGACCTTCATCAGGACAGGGAAAAGACAGGGGAAGACCACAAGCTCACCGCCCGCCTCGAACAGCTGATGACCAGCGAAAGGAGCTATCTCGACGAGGGGCTCACCCTTGCCCGTCTGGCACGGCGGCTGGGCGTGCCGGCCAAGCGCCTGTCGGCGGCGATCAACCGCGTGCATGGCGAGAATGTCTCGCGCCATGTCAACCGCCACCGCATCGACCATGCCTGCCGCCTGCTCGAGGAGGGGGCGAGCGTCACCACCGCCATGCTCGAGAGTGGATTTGTGACCAAATCCAACTTCAACCGCGAATTCAAGCGCCTCAAGGGCATGGCCCCGAGCGGCTGGGCGGGAAAGTGACACGGCGCAATCGCCCGTCACCGACATCGGGCCTGTTCGGCCCCTTGCCCGCCGGAGCACTCCCGCTCCCTCCTGCTGACCGCCTCGTGATGGGCGTTGAACGAGGAATCGTTGAATTCTGGGGGCTTGAGGGAATATGAAGACAGACGGCGGCATCCGCCCCGTCAGACCTCCGCCTCCAGCAACCGGAAACGGATCCTTGCGCATGTCTCGTCTGCTCTCCGTTGTTCTGGCCTGTCTCGGCTTCGTTCATGCTGCTGCCGGGCAGACGGCGGCGTTTGGCGAGGCCGGGCCGTTCGCCGGGACGGAGCATGTGTCGGCGGTGCTTTCCGCCGATCTCGGGGCGGCGGTGCCGGGCGAGGGCTTTCGCCTCGGTCTCGGGCAGACCATCGACGAGGGCTGGCACACCTACTGGCGCAATCCGGGCGACAGCGGGGCGGCGACGCAGCTCACATGGACCCTGCCGGAAGGGGTCGAGGCCGGACCCGTGCAGTGGCCGCTGCCCGAGGCCATCCCCTATTTCGACCTGATGAATTACGGCTATGAGGACGAGGCCTTCTTCGTCACCGGTTTCACGCTCGCGCCCGACTGGCCGGCGGGCAAGCCGGTCGAGATCGGGCTTCGCGCCGACTGGCTCGTCTGTTCGGACATCTGCATTCCCGAATCCGTCGATCTCGCGCTCACCCTGCCCACCGCTTCGGGCCCGCCGCGCGCGCATCCGATCAACGGCCATGCCTTCGACGAGGCCGAAGCCACCTTTCCCCGCGCCTCTCCCTTCAGGGCGAGCCTTGCCGGAGCGGACGACGAAACCTTCCTGCTCGCCATCGACGGTCTGCCACCCTCGAGCCGTGTCGACGATGCCTATTTCTTCGCGGGATCACCCGGAATCGTCCGTCACGCCGCCGAGCAGGTTGTTTCCGTCGAGAACGGGAGGCTCGTTCTCGCGATCGAACGCGAGCCCGCGGGCGAACCCGGCCCTTCACTCGCCGGCCCTTCGCTCGCCAGCCCTTTGCTCAAAGGTGTGCTGGTGCTTCAGGAGGATGCGGGCGACGGCCCCATCCGGCAGGGTTTTCTTCTCAGCGCCGGGATCGATCCGGCATCAGCCATGTCGGTGCCATCCACGCCGCGGGCGAGCGAGGGATTGTGGCAGGCGGTACTGTTCGCCTTTCTCGGCGGGCTCATCCTCAATCTCATGCCCTGCGTCTTTCCCGTCCTGTCGATGAAGGCCCTGTCGCTGATGCGTCATGCGGGCGAACCCGGAGCCGTGATCCAGGGCCTTGTCTATACCGCGGGCGTGCTGCTCTCCTTCCTCGGCCTTGCCACAGCACTGATCGCCATGAAGCGGGCAGGGGCGGCGGTCGGCTGGGGCTTTCAGCTGCAATCGCCACCGGTCATCGCCCTTCTCGCCTGCCTCATGCTCGTCGTCGGTCTCTGGCTTGCCGGCGCCATCCGTCTGGCCGGCGAAACGGGCGAACGCCTGCAGGCCGGACTCATGAACACGGGCTCGGGCCTGGCACGCAGGAGCGGCACCGCCGGGAGTTTCTTCACAGGCGTTCTGGCGGTGCTCGTCGCCACCCCCTGTACCGCTCCCTTCATGGCCCCGGCCCTGGGCTTCGCCCTGACCCGGGACACGACCACCGCCCTTGCCGTCTTCGCCGCGCTCGGCATCGGTTTCGCCTTGCCCTTCCTGCTGCTCTCCGTCCTTCCCGGCATCGGACGCCTCCTGCCGAGACCGGGACCGTGGATGGAACGCTTCAGGGAGGTGCTCGCCTTCCCGATGTATGCCACCGCCGCCTGGCTGCTCTGGGTGCTGAGCCGGCAGACCGGACCGGACGGTCTCCTTTCCACGCTCCTTGCCGCAGTGCTGATCGCCTTCGCCCTCTGGCTCCTGCGCTTTTCCGCCATTCCCGCCCGTCTCCTCACGGCCGGCGCCTTCGCCGCCGCCCTTGCTCTCATCGTTCTTCAGGGCGGATCGCGGAACGTGACGACAACATCCGGCGGACAATCGACGCTCATCGACGAGGCCGGCCCCGCCGAGCCCTTCTCGCAGGTTCGCCTCGATGAATTGCTGGGCGAAGGTCGCCCCGTCTTCGTCAACATGACGGCCGCCTGGTGCATCACCTGCCTCGTCAATGAACGGACAGCCCTTTCCTCGACCGCATTCCAGGATGCGCTCGAGGACGCGGACATCGCCTATCTCAAGGGCGACTGGACCAGCGCCGATCCGGAAATCACCGCCTTCCTCGAACGCTTCGACCGCTCCGGCGTCCCCGTCTATGTCTTCTATCCGGGCAGGAGCGGAAAACCCCGCCTCCTCCCCCAGATCCTCACCGAATCCACGGTCCTCGAGGCATTCGCCGAAGCGAGGTGACATGACCCGGCCAACAGCGTCGCCATGAGAGCCTGATCCGGAGCCGTCTTTCCGATCAGGTGAAATCGGGAAGACGGCTCCATCTCGTTGTTTCGCCGCATTTCCTGATCGTTCAGATGGTTCCATCTGAACGGGAAACTCCAAGAGAACGCACATGATACCGTCGGTCGGCCTTGCGGACCTGTTCCGCCAGTTTCTCAGGATCGGGCTTCTGTCGTTCGGCGGTCCGGCGGCGCAGATCGCGCTGATGCACCGTGTCCTCGTCGATGAACGCGGATGGCTGAACGAGCGGCAGTTTCTCAATGCGCTCAGCTTCTGCATGCTGCTGCCCGGCCCCGAGGCGATGCAGCTTGCCACCTATGCCGGATGGCGGTTGCGGGGCATTGCCGGCGGGTTCGTTGCCGGACTGCTGTTCGTCATTCCGGGTGCGCTGGTGATCTTCGTGCTGGCGACGCTCTATGTGCTGTTCGCGGATCTGCCACTGGTCGACACGCTGTTCCTCGGTGTCCAGGCCGCCGCCGTGGTCATCGTCGTCGAGGCGCTTGCGAGAATTTCCAGGCGGGCACTGCATGGAACCGCGCAGCGGATCATCGCCGGGCTCGGGACTGTGCGGAATTCTGTG
>JAGREZ010000355.1 GCA_020446285.1 Geminicoccaceae bacterium | reverse complement strand
ACATCATGTATGGCGAGGGCGTGTCCAAGACGGGCGAACTGCTCGATCTGGGCGTGAAGGCCGGCATCGTCGAGAAATCCGGATCATGGTTCTCCTGCGATGGCCAGCGCATCGGTCAGGGACGCGAGAATGCCAAGACCTTCCTGAGAGACAATCGCGAGATGGCCGAGAGCATCGAGAAGCGCATCCGCGAACATGCGGGCGTGGCCGGCGCTGGCGGCATCGATCTTCTGGACGAGGAACCCTTCAGCGAGGAGTAGGAACGCTTGGCGGATCTCAACAGCATCGACGAGGCGATCGAGGCCATCCGCGCCGGCGAGCTCGTCATCGTCGTCGACGATGACGACCGCGAGAACGAGGGCGATCTCGTTATGGCGGCGGGTCTCGCCACACCCGACAAGATGGCCTTCATGATCCGCCACTGCTGCGGCATCGTCTGTTCGCCGATCACGGGTGACACGGCACGACGGCTGCGTCTCGATCCGATGGTCAATGCGAACGACGCACCACTTGGAACGGCTTTCACGGTTTCGGTCGACTATCGGTTCGGACTGACGACCGGCATCTCCGCCGAAGAGCGCGTTTCGACCGTCCGGGCTCTGGCCAACGGCAATGCCGGTCCCCAGGATTTCGTTCGACCCGGTCATGTCTTTCCGCTGATCGCCCGTGACGGCGGTGTGCTGGTTCGCTCGGGTCATACCGAGGCGGCGGTCGATCTGACCCGCCTCGCGGATCTTGAGCCGGCAGCGATCATCTGCGAGCTCGTGAATGACGATGGCAGTGTCAAGCGGCTCCCCGAACTGGTTTCGTTCGCCCGCGAGCATGACCTGAAAATCGTTTCCATCGCCGATCTGATCGAATACCGGCAGCGCCGGGAACATCTGATCGAGCGCATCAGCGAGATGGAAACCCGGACCATTGCCGGACCGGCGAAGGCGGTCGTCTTCCAGACACCGTTCGATGGCATTCAGCACATGGCACTCGTCTTCGGCGATATCGGCAGCGGCAAGGACGTGCTGGCGCGCATCCATCGCGAACAGCCGATGAACGATCTGTTCGGCAATGATGGCCGGCGCTCCATGGAAGTGGCCATGAATCGCCTGGGCCGCGAGGGACGCGGCGTGTTCGTGCTGCTGCGCGATACGCTCGCGAGCCAGCCCGGCCCCTCCGGCAACGACACGGAGGATGCCGGTGGAGACGACGAGGACCACGGCAGCGCCCAGAAGAGGCTGCGGCAGTGGCGCGAGGTCGGTATCGGCGCACAGATCCTGCGCGATCTCGGTATCGACTCGATCCGTCTGCTGGCCGCGCATCAGCGCCACTATGTGGGCCTTTCGGGTTTCGGCATCGAGATCACCGAAACAGCCTTGCTGGACGAGTAGGTTCGGGGCGAAGGAGCCGATGTCGCGTTCCATGGCGAGCAGTCGGATACCGGATGCGCAGGGACTGGCCGATGCCGTCCGCAGCGGCGATCGGGCCGCACTCGCCCGCGCCATAACGCTCGTCGAAAGCCGGCGGGAAGAGCATCGCGAGAAAGCCCAGGATCTGCTCGAGCGGATCCTGCCGGATACCGGCCGGTCGACACGGGTCGGCATCACCGGCGTTCCGGGGGCCGGCAAGAGCACCTTCATCGACGCGTTCGGCAGCATGCTCACCGGCATGGGGCACAAGGTTGCGGTCCTTGCCGTGGACCCTTCGAGCAGCCGCACGGGTGGCTCGATCCTCGGCGACAAGACCCGTATGGAGCGGTTGTCGGTAGACGAAAGAAGCTTCATTCGCCCCTCGCCGACATCCGGAGCGCTTGGCGGCGTCGCGCGCATGACCCGGGAAACGATGCTCCTTTGCGAAGCGGCCGGATTCGATGTCGTGCTGGTCGAAACGGTGGGTGTCGGTCAATCGGAGACGGTCGTTGCCGATATGGTCGACTTCTTTCTCGTCCTGATGCTTCCCGGCGCCGGTGACGAGTTGCAGGGAATCAAGAAGGGCGTGCTCGAGCTTGCCGACATGATCGCCGTGAACAAATGCGACGGTGACGGTCGCCTGCGCGCCGATCAGGCGGCAACCCACTATCGTCGCGCACTCCATATCATCGAACCGAAAGGGCCGAACTGGCAGGCACCTGTGCTGACGGTCTCCGCGATCGCGGAAATCGGGCTCGACAATGTCTGGAGCGAGATTGGCCGGCATCACGGGCTTTTGACCCGAAGCGGCGAGCTCGAAACGCTGCGGAGTGACCAGCGGCTCAACTGGATGTGGTCGATGCTCGAAAGCCGTCTGCTCGACCGCCTGCGTCGCGATGCCGGAACGCGCGAGGCCATCGATCGTGCCGAAGCGCGCGTGCGCTCCGGCGCGATGTTGCCGACACGCGCCGTCGACGACATCCTTGATCGCCTGATCTGAGACGAAGCGCCTTCAGAGATGGGAGAGAACGAGATCCGCCGCGCGCTCGGCCGCGGTCAGGCCATCACCCGGATCCATGAGCGCGCGCAGTTCGGAAAAGCCCTCGCGCTGTCGCTGACGTTCCGCATCATCGAACCAGAGGCCGAACGCGGCCCGTGTCAGCGATGATCCATCCAGATCGTTCTGGATGAGTTCGGGCACGAGCGGCCGATCGAGCAGGATATTGGGCAGCGCGAATTGCCTTGAAGAAATCAGCCAGCCGGCGATGGCTGCACTCGCAGCGTCGGTGCGATAGATCGAAACGAAGGGACAATCGGCGAGCGCCAGCTCGAGACAGGCCGTCCCGAGCTTGGAGATTGCCATGTCCGCAGCGGCAAATGCCGACCATCGCTCGCACGCGCCTGAAACCAGCCGGTAGGCCGGATCGGCACCGGGAAGAAGCCGCGCGACTTCGTCCCGCGTGTCGTCAACCACCGGCACGAGAACACGGAGGCCCGGGATTTGTAGCCGCAGCGCTTCGGCCGCCTCGACCATCAACGGAAGATGGCGCGGTATCTCGGATCGCCGGCTCCCCGGAAGCAGGCAGATGGCCCGCTGGCCGCCGGTATCCAGCCGTTCGCCATGGTGCTGTCGGGCCCGATCGAGAGCCGGGTGTCCGACAAAACTGCAATTCACACCGAATTGTCCGAAGAACCCTGACTCAAACGGAAACAATGCAAGAACATGATCGATATCGCGAACGAGCCGTTTCGTCCGTCCGGGACGCCATGCCCATGCTTTCGGTGCGACATAGTGGAGTCGCGGGCATCCCAGTGTCGCGAGGCGCCGCTGCAGGCGAAGACAGAAATCGGGGCTGTCGACGGTAATCACGATATCGGGGCGCCAGTCGAGCAGACCGCGGGCGAGCCTGTTCAGACGGGAAGAGAGACGCGGGAGTGCGCGTGCCACATCGAGGAACCCCATGACCGCCAGGTCCCCGACAGGAAAGGCCGACACGACACCCTGTCGCTGCATTTCCGGGCCGGCAACGCCAAAGAATGACAGGTCGCGCCCGGAACGGCGACGAAGCGCATCGACCAGATCCGCTGCCAGCCGATCACCCGATGGCTCACCGACAATCACTGCGAGACGTTTTGTCGCATTCATTCCTTATCACAATGAAAATGCGTCGTTTTTTCCGGGAAATCGCTTGCGGTCGGGTTGAACGGGAATATGACGTTTGGTGACATCATCATTGCGTGATATTCAACTAATTGGATAAATGCGCAACCGTGCGTATCAGAATGGAACAAACCATGCACCTGACAGACACGGAACTTCTGTTGCAGATCCCCGACAGCCTGATCGCCGAAGCCAACGGCCTCTCCGTGACGCTGCCCGCGGGTGACTACCGCGCGGAAAGGGTGGCAGCGCCTGGCGGTGACGGCACCCATGACCAGTATCTCCTCATTCCGCTGGGAAAGATGCAGCGGGCCCACGCGGTTTCCGGGGAAACACTCCAGGGCCTGATCAACGACCGCCGCGTTCGAGCACTTGTCGAAGGCTAGCAGCGTGTTGATGACACGACCGGTGTGCGGATTTTGCCGTGAGCGCCGAAACGGAGTATCCCTCCGGTCTCAATTCGACGATTCAAGATCCGCCAGCCTGACCGCCTCTCGCAATTCGGCCATACCGGTTTCGGCCATCTTCAGCGGGTTGGCCTTTGCCGGATCCTGTTCGGCCTCGACAACGATCCAGCCCGAAGAATAGCCGGCCGCCGCCAGATCGGCGAGACATGCGCGAAAATCGATGGATCCATCCCCGGGGACGGTGAAGACGCCGGCGAGAACGCATCCGGGAAAGCTCCAGTCCCGCGAACGCGCACGTTCGAGAATATCGGCCCGGACATCCTTGACGTGCACATGGTTGATACGGTGCCCCCACCGGCGGATCGTTGCGGATACATCGCCTCCGGCAAACGTGAGATGTCCCGTGTCCAGCAAAAGACCTACCGCATCATCGGAATTCTCCATCAGAAGATCGATTTCCTCCTCCGTCTCGATCACCGTGCCGATATGAGGATGATAGGCCATCGGGCATTGTTCGGCTTCGAGCCATTCGGCAAAGCGCGTCAGCTTTTCGCCATATCTGCGGATATCGTCCCTTTTCAGTGT
>JAGREZ010000354.1 GCA_020446285.1 Geminicoccaceae bacterium | reverse complement strand
CCGATGCCGGCCGCCGCCCAGCCCGAATAGGAATTGAGCATCGAGACGACCACCGGCATGTCGGCGCCGCCGATGGGGATGATGAGCAGCACGCCGATGGCGAAGGCGAGCAGGGTCATCAGGAGAAAGGCGAAGCCGCTTTCGGCACTCATGAACCAGATCAGGATCAGCACGATGAGCGCCGCGATGCCGATATTGATGGCATGACGCGCGGGCAGCATGATCGGCTTGCTGCTCATGACCGTGGTGATCGGCCCCTTGAGCGCGCCGAGCCTGCTTTCGATCGCCGGCGGCAGTTTCGCCTGCAGCTTGCCGAAGGCGATGACCGAGCCGGTGAAGGTGATGGCACCGATGATCGTGCCGAGACCCATCTCGAACAGCGACAGGCCCTTGATCGTGCCGTCGGCCCTGAGGATGCCGAAATCGCCCGGATTGAGGAAGGCGGCGGCGGCGACGAAGACGGCGGCGAGGCCGACCAGCGAGTGGAAGGCGGCGACGAGCTGCGGCATGGCCGTCATCTCGATCTTCTTCGCGACCACGAAGCCGATGCCGCCACCGACGACGAGACCGATGACGATGAGCAGATAGGTGCCGAAGCCGGCATGTCTCAGGGAGAAGATGGCGACCAGAATGGCGATCGCCATGCCGATCATGCCGAAGCGGTTGCCGGATCGCGATGTGGAGGGATGCGACAGGCCGCGAAGTGCCAGAATGAAGCAGACGCCGGCGACGAGATAGCCGAGGGCAGCGAGATTGGGGCTCATGATGCTCTCCCTCAGCCGCGCTTCTTGAACATGGCGAGCATGCGGTTGGTGACGGCGAAGCCGCCGAAGATATTCACCGCGGCGAGAATGAGCGCGATGAAGCCGAAGAATGTCGCGGCGAAACTGTCAGCACCCGTCGAAATCAACGCTCCGACGATAATCACCGAACTGATGGCGTTGGTGACGCTCATCAGCGGCGTGTGCAGCGCCGGGGTCACCGACCAGACGACATAATAGCCGACGAAGATCGCCAGCACGAAGATGATGAGATTGAAAATCCCGGGATCGATGGCTTCCATGTCTGTTTCCTCTATCCGGGCGTTTCAGCTCTTGAGGTTGGGATGGACGACGGCGCCGCCCTGCGTCAGCAGCGCGCCGGCGACGAGATCGTCATCGGTGTCGATGGTCAGCTCGGGGCCGCTCTCGCCCTTGCTCACCAGAAGAGCCACGAAATTGTTCAGGTTCCTCGCAAACAGCACCGAAGACGCCGGTGCCAGCTTCGAGGGCATGTTCCGCGCGCCGACGATCACCACGCCACCATCGGTGGTCACGGTTTCCCCGGCCCTGCTGCCCTCGACATTGCCGCCCGTTTCCGCCGCGAGATCGAGGATCACCGAACCGCGCTTCATCGACGCCACCATGTCGCCGGAAACGATGCGCGGCGCCTGGCGTCCGGGAATCTGCGCGGTGGTGACGACGATGTCCTGGCTCTTGATGTGCTCGGCCACCATTTCGGCCTGTTTCTTCTGTTCCTCGGCCGTGAGCGCGCGGGCATATCCGCCCTTGGTCGCCGCATCATCGGGGATGAAACCGACGAACTTCGCGCCGAGACTCTCGATTTCCTCCTTCGAGGCCGGGCGCACGTCGGTGGCGGTGACCACCGCACCCATGCGCCTTGCCGTCGCGATCGCCTGAAGGCCGGCCACACCGGCGCCGACGATGAAGATCTTCGCCGGCGTGACGGTGCCCGCCGCCGTCATCATCATCGGCAGCACCCGGTTGTAGGCGGCCATCGCGTCGATCACCGCCTTGTAGCCTGCGAGATTGGCCTGCGAGGAGAGGATGTCCATCGCCTGCGCGCGGGTCGTGCGCGGCAGAAGCTCCATCGAGAAGGCCGATACGCCCTTCTCGGCATAGGCCTGCACCTGTTCGCGATGCGGATAGGGATCGAGCGCGCCGATCAGCACCTGATCCTTCCTGAGCATCCCCATCTCGTCATCGGTGGGCCGCTGGACCTTGAGCAGGATGTCGGCGCCGAAGGCGGCGGCGGCATCGTCCACGAGCGTCGCTCCCGCCTTTTCGAAGGCGTCATCGCCAACGCCCGAAGCCACGCCGGCACCTCGCTGGACCAGTACCTCGAGGCCGAGCCCGGCATAGCGCTTGACCGTATCCGCCGAAGCGGCGACACGCTGCTCGCCGTCACGGGTTTCCGTCACGATTCCCAGTTTCATCGGACTTTCGAAACTCCCCTGCTACCGGCTCCCGTCGCGCTGCAGCGCATACCGGGTTCCTGCATTGCTTTTCCGCTTTCGGCGTCGTCGGTGGTTTTTGTTTAGGCGGAAGCGTGAACGAGTGCAACGGACTAGCAGGCGGTTCAGCTTCGGGAGAAATCGAAGGAGTTCCAGTCGAACTTCGCACGCAACTGGTCGGAGATCCGTTGATAGATCCCTTTCGGCATGCCGTTGACGAAATGGCCGATGGTCGTGTCATGCCTGACCCAGCCCTTCGCCCAGAAACGGTTCAGGATCCTGAATCCGGTCGGTTTTTCGAGAAACGACAAGGGTTTGTCCAGATCGAACTCGATATTCCGGGCACGGTAGGTGGTCGCCATGAGCGCGCCGTTCGATGCCGGATAGGTTATCGGCTCGATGCCGCAGGCCGCCATCGCCGCGCCGAAGAACGCCTGGTCGTTGATCCCGTCACCGCGCCCGGAGCGGACCTCGGTGAAGACCCTGCTCTGGTTCCGGTAGAGATCGCGGGCCGTTTCGAACACGCGGTTGCCCAGCTGCGATTTCCGGAAGAAGATGACCCCGGAATTCATCTCGACGAAATAATCGATCCCGGCGGCATCCATCATGGCGGGAACGTTCAGGCTGTAGACGTTCCCTTCCGTGCGTTTCTCGCCACAGACCATGAAATCCGAGTTGGCGAACGTCGCCCAGTGGCGCTGCATGTCCTTCTTCAGGATGACGCAGTCGGAATCGATATAGAAGGTCTCGTCATAGGGCGTTGCCCGGTCGATGATGAGCTTGAGCGCCGTTCCGTCGTAGGCGTCCTCGTCGTCCGCGGGAAACGCGGCGAGATCGTCGAAGACCCCGGCAACGTCCGCGGGCACCTCCTGCGATGCCTTGTGGATGAGACAGACCGGCCGTCCCGGATCGTTCAACCGGACGGAAAGTGCGAGATTGACGGCCATCTCGAAGAATTTCCGCGAACCGAAGGCGACCGTCACATAGCCTTGCGTCACCCCGGTCCGCATCTCCGGTGTCACCGTCCCGGCCACCGACGGACCGGCTGGATCGTTCGACATCGCGCCACACCAACATTGTCTCATATGAAAGGCATAGTCTCATACCAAAGGCACATTCTGCCTCTGCGGCTAATTCATGGCTTGGGACGTATCAAAAATGTAAAAAAACACCCCGACGTCGTACGTTGAGTCCCGCCGGATGCCTGTCCGACCGGTGATGCCCTGAGCGCGCAGCCGGACCGATTTCGTTTCCGCCTTCGATTGCACCGCCTTTTCCCGCCGACTATGAAGGTGCCCGGCAACGGATGTGCGGATGATGGAAGGCGCTGGCGATGCACGATCTTCGATGGTTGCGCGACAATGCGGATGCGTTTGACGCAGGCATGAAACGCCGCGGGCTCGGACCCGTGGCGGCTGATATTCTCGCGCTCGACAGGGAGAAGCGGGCGGTCGAGACACAGGTGCAGGAGGAACAGTCGACGCGCAACCGGATCTCGCGGGAGATCGGCGGCAAGCGCGGACCCGACGGCAAGCCGCCGCAGGATCTGCTCGACCAGGTGGCATCGCTCAAGGACAGCCTGAAGGAAGGCGAGGCACGGCTCAGGGATCTCGGGGAAGCGCTTTCCGACAGGCTTGCGGGCCTGCCGAACCTGCTTGCCGAGGATGTCCCCGACGGTGCCGACGAGACTGACAATCGCGAGGAGCGGCGCCGGGGCGAGCCGCGTGTCTTTGCATTCGGGGCCCGGCCGCACGACGAGATCGGCCCTGCGCTGGGCATGGATTTCGAACGGGCGGCGAAGCTCTCGGGCGCACGTTTCACGGTGCTCAGGGGTGGTCTCGCACGGCTCGAGAGGGCCATCGCGCAATTCATGCTCGACCTGCAGACGGGCGAGCATGGCTATCTCGAGGTGTCGCCGCCGCTGCTGGTGCGCGATGAGGTGCTCTATGGTACCGGCCAGCTGCCCAAATTCGCCGAGGATCTGTTCCGTACCACCGATGGCCGCTGGCTGATCCCCACCGCCGAGGTATCGCTCACCAATCTGGTCATGGGCGAGATCATCGACGCCGGCGAGCTGCCATACCGGTTCGCCGCCTGGACTCCCTGTTTCCGCTCGGAAGCGGGGGCGGCCGGCAAGGATACGCGCGGCATGATCCGCCAGCATCAGTTCCAGAAGGTGGAGATGGTGAGCATCACCACACCGGAACAGTCGGTGGACGAGCATGAACGGATGACCGGCTGTGCCGAAGCGGTGCTGCAACGGCTCGACCTGCCCTACCGGGTGATGACGCTCTGCTCCGGCGATACCGGCTTCGGCGCGCGCAAGACCTATGACATCGAGGTATGGCTCCCCGGTCAGGATGCCTATCGCGAGATTTCCTCCTGCTCGAACTGCGGCGACTTTCAGGCGCGGCGGATGAATGCGCGCTGCCGCGCGAAGGGCGAGAAGCAGACGAGCTTCGTCCATACGCTCAACGGTTCCGGTCTCGCCGTCGGCCGCACGCTGATCGCGGTCGTCGAGAATTATCAGGAGGCCGACGGCTCTGTCACAATTCCCGAAGCATTGCGCTCCTACATGGGCGGCATGGAAAGGCTTGTTGCGAATGGCTGAACTTCAACGGATTCTCATCTCCAACGATGACGGCATCCATGCCACCGGCATTCAGGTGCTCGAGCGCATCGCGGCGCAACTCGCCGACGAGGTATGGGTGGTGGCGCCCGAGGCCAACCAGTCGGGCGCCGGGCATTCGCTCACCCTGCGCCGGCCGCTGCGCCTGCGGGCGGTCTCCGATCGCCGCTATGCCGTCGATGGCACGCCGACGGACTGCGTGCTGGTGGCGCTGCATCAGCTCCTCAAGGACAAGCCCGTCGACCTCATGCTCTCCGGCGTCAATCACGGCGGCAACATGGCCGAGGACATGACCTATTCGGGCACCATCGCGGCGGCGATGGAATCGACGCTGCTCGGCCAGCGCGCGATGGCCTTCTCGCAGGTCTTCCGCGACCGNNNGACCCGGTGAGCTGGGCGACCGCCGAAACCTGGGCGCCCGACGTGATCCGCCGATGCCTCGATATCGGCTGGGCGGAGGATACCCTGCTCAACGTCAATTTTCCCGACCGCGCGCCCGACGATGTCAGGGGAATCCGCGCGACGCGGCAGGGCAGGCGGGAAATCGGCGAGGAGCTGATCGAGCGGATCGACCCGCGTGGCGACCCGTATATCTGGGTGGGCGCGCTGCGTGGCGCCGACAGGCATCATGACGGCACCGACGTCGCCGCCGTCAATGACGGTTTCGTGTCGATCACGCCGATTCATCTCGACATGACCCACGATCAGG
>JAGREZ010000353.1:8324-9439 GCA_020446285.1 Geminicoccaceae bacterium | reverse complement strand
CGTTCTATCTGACCTGGAAAGCGCGCGAGCACGGGGTTTCCACCCGCTTCATCGAGCTTGCCGGAGAAATCAACACCGCCATGCCGCACCACGTCCTCGCGCGTACCGCCGGGGCCCTCGACGCGCGCCTGCGAAAGGGGCTCAACGGCAGTCGCGTCATGGTGCTCGGCGTTGCCTACAAGAAGAATGTCGACGATGTCCGAGAGAGCCCGGCGCTGCGTATTCTCGATCTTCTCGCCGAACGGGGCGCTGAGACCCTGTTCCACGACCCCTATGTCGACAGGATTCCGCCCACCCGCGAACATCCGGCACTGACCGGCCGCCGCTCGTCACCCCTCGACGAGACCACGCTTGCGAGCCTCGACGCCGTTCTCATCGTCACCGATCACGACGCCATCGACTATGCGGACATCGCCGGCCGGGTGCCGGTCATCATCGATACGCGCGGCCGGCTCGATCCGTCCCTCGCGAACGTCTTCCGCGCCTGAGCGAAGCGGCTCTCACCCGCCAGTGCTCAGGCGCATGTCCGACTGGATTTCACGGACCCTTTGGCAGAGATGGTCGAGGCCGCGATCGTCGATGCCGAGCTCGCGCAGATGCTCGAAGGTGTTGAACAGATACTCCGAACAGCGGCCGAGCGGCCCCTCGGCGCGGGCGATGGCACGGGCGATGTCCTCCATGCCGAGCCCGCCGCCGTAGCGGTCATGTTCGCGGTTGATGGTGAAGGCGAGGATCCGCGCGGGCCGATCCGCCACCCTGCCGTTCAGCCAGTGCGGACGGTAGGCGGCCGTGACCATCTCCCGCCGCCAGACCAGCGGCAATTCCTCTGCGATCTGCGCCGGCGTCAACCGGAAGGCCACGCCCTTGCAGCTTCCGCCGCGATCCAGACCCAGCATCAGCCCCGGACATTCCGGGCTGCCTCGGCCGAGATGCGTCCAGAGGCAAAACCGCCGGTGATATCCATTGATGGTCGCAAGCGCGCGCTCGGAAAAATGAAAGGCGGGATTCCAGATCAGTGACCCGTAACCGAAGAGCCAGAGATCCTCGCCGTCGGGATGACTGTCGAGCACCCGTGCCCGCGATTCCGCAAGTTCCTCCTCGGTCTGGATCCGCAC
>JAGREZ010000353.1:6336-8140 GCA_020446285.1 Geminicoccaceae bacterium | reverse complement strand
GGCAGCGTCGACGAGGCATCATGCGGTGAAACGAGGCAAGAGGAACAGTGCAGATGAAACCTTGTGAGCGGATCGGGGCAAGCCTTTCATGATCGATCCGCCGGGCGGCCCGCTCTACCTCATCCCGTTCGTCATCGCCTTTCTTCTGGGCTATCTCGCCGGATCCATTCCCTTCGGCCTGATCCTCACGCGCGCGGCCGGTGCCGGTGATGTGCGCAAGATCGGATCGGGCAATATCGGTGCCACGAATGTCCTGCGCACCGGGCGAAAGGGGCTGGCGCTGGCAACGCTCGTCGCCGATCTGCTCAAGGGTGGCCTGCCGACGCTTGCGGCCCATCTCTGGCTTGGACCGGATATCGCGGTGATCGTCGGGCTCGGCACGGTCGTCGGCCACTGCTTTCCCGTCTGGCTCCGGTTCCGGGGCGGAAAGGGTGTTGCGACCGCCGCCGGCGTCGTCCTCGCGCTCACACCGCTCGCCGCACCGGTTCTCGTCGTGATCTTCGCGGTGATCCTCAGGACCACCCGCTTCGTCTCGCTCGCCTCGATCATCGCCGCCGCAGCAGCACCGGTCACGGCATGGCTCCTCGGCGCCCCGCAACCGGCGGAACTCTACGTCGCCCTGGCGATCATCATCATCGCCAAGCATCACGAGAATATCGCCCGTTTGATCAAGGGGCGGGAAAACAGGTTCGAGCTCTCCGGAAAGGGCTGAACCGGCACGGGTTTCCCGCAACGCGCCGACCGGCAGGCGTGTCGGATGCGGCCCGGGTGCCGAAAAAGGTGGATTGTGCGCGGGCGCCGCCGGTGCTTATTCTCCGACACATGACAGAGCGACAGGTATTCGGCAACCGGATGGCGATGGCGGCGGACAGCCCGCTTGCCGCCATCGGATTCGCCTGCCTTGCCGGCATCATGTTCGTCGGTCTCAACACGATCGCCAAGTATCTCACCGGGACCTTCGATACGGTGATGATCATCTGGGCGCGTTATTTCTTTCATGTGCTCGTTGTCGTCATTCTCTTCCCGCGGACGGTCATCGCGATGAGCCGTGCGGGTCAGCAGCACATCCAGCTCGGCCGCTCGATCCTGCTCCTCGCATCCACGGTCTGCAATTTCACCGCACTCATGTTCCTGCCGCTCGGCGAGGTGGCGGCGATCATCTTCACCTCGCCCCTGCTGGTCGCGGCGCTGGCCATGACGGTTCTGGGCGAGAAGGTGTCGCCGTTGCGCTGGGCGTTCATCGCCGCGGGCTTCGTCGGCGCGATCCTGATCGTCCGTCCGGGGTTCGGCACGTTCAATATCGGCGCGCCGCTGGCGCTCGGCTGCGCGCTCGCCTATGCGCTCTACCAGGTCAGCACGCGGATCGTGCGCGAGGCCCAGCCCATGGTTTCGCTCCTGTATGGCGGCGTGGTGGGGATGGTCGCACTCAGTATCGTCGTGCCCTTCTTCTGGCAGTGGCCGACGCCGGTGCAATGGTTGCTCATGGCGCTCATGGGCAGTCTCGGCGCCTTTGGCCATCTTCTCATGATCATGGCATTGCAGCGCGCCGAGGTGTCGAGGGTCAGTCCCTTCACCTATCTGCAACTCGTCTGGGCGATGAGCTCGAGCATCTTCGTTTTCGGCGACCTGCCGACGACGATGACGGTAATGGGCGCGATCGTCATCGTCGCGAGCGGGCTCGCCCTGCTCAATCTCGATCACGGCCGCGCGGCACGGCGGCGAAGGCGTGTCGAAGGGGGCGCCGAATGAGCACCCTGCTCGAACTCGAGGGCGTGAACGCCGGCTATGGCCGCGCGCAGATCCT
>JAGREZ010000353.1:0-6232 GCA_020446285.1 Geminicoccaceae bacterium | reverse complement strand
CCATGGTCCGGCCGGATCGTCTTCGACGGCGAGCGCATCGACGGCCTTCCGGCCTACATGGCCGCGCGCCGCGGCGTCGGCTGGGTGCCGGAGGACAGGAGGGTGTTCGCCGATCTGACGGTCATGGAAAATCTCGAGGTCGGACGCAAGCCGCCGCTGGAGGGCGAGGCCTGGACACCGGAGCGCCTGTTCGGGATCTTCCCCAACCTCGCGGAAATGCGCAAACGTCCGGGCGGGCAGATGAGTGGCGGCGAGCAGCAGATGCTTGCCATTGCCCGCACCCTGATGGGCAATCCGCGCCTGCTCCTTCTCGACGAACCGTCGGAAGGGCTGGCGCCGGTGATCGTCGACGCCATGGCCCTCGCGATCGAGCGCCTGAAGGCCGAAAACCTGTCGATCCTTCTCTCCGAACAGAATATCCGCTTCGCCCGCCGCGTCGCCGACAGTGCCTTTCTCATCGAGAAGGGCCATGTCCTGCAGGGCGGCCGCCTCACCGACCTCGACCGCTCCGGCGCACTCGAGTCGATGATGAAGGTGGAGTAGGGGCGCGAGGGAAGGCGAGGGCCGGAGGTCCCGGCCCTCATGCAGTTCTCAGATCACCAGCCCGCTACTGTCATTCGCTGCATTGAGCGCCGACGTCGTGCTACCGGACCCGATGATCTGGGTGGTTACGGTGAGCGTGTGCTGTTCGCCGGTGTCCGTCGTCACCACTGCGTCGACTTCCACTTTGCTGGAACTGTTCGGATCGAGCCCGGTCAGTATCACCGGCCCGAACTCCAGCCCCGTCGCCGAATCGGTAACCTCCGAACCGTCGAAAGTGAACTGCGAGACGCCGTCAACCTTGATGGTCAATGATTCGACATCATCAGCGCTGATCGATGAGCCGGAAACATCCACCGAGAGCTGCGAAAGATCGGTAATAATCTCCGAGCCGCCGGTATTATCGATGATGTCGAGTGATGATTGCTGGGAACCCGAACCGATGCCGAACGCGTTCACTGTCGCATCAATACCGTTCGGATCCTGCAGCCGCGCGGCTGCATCCAAAAGTTCAGATATCGACGTATTTTCAGGTTTGCCATCTGACGCAAAATAGACGAGATTGGAAGCGGTATCAACGTCGGGTTGAAGATCAAAGAAATCCGCTGTTTCCGTCAATGCTTCAGCGAAATCTGTTCCGCCACGTCGCCCGACAATGGATTGAATCGCCTCGACGACGTCCGAGCTACCGTCGCCATCCGAATCCTCTCCAAGGCGCACTGTGTCGACGATCGATGCACTGCCGTCGAACATGATAACGGAAACATCGGCCCCTCCCAGGCCATCCGCTACCAGCTCTTCGCTCAGTTTCACGAAAGCCGCCAGCTCGGCGTCCAGCACTCTGTCGGAGACACCGTCATTGTTCAGATCGATTGTATTTCCATTCCCGTCCCGCGCCAAAGTGTTAGTAGTACTACCAGACCGGTCGATAACAAACGCGATATTGAAATTGCTGGCAAGAAAGGCGGAAACCGAGAGTGCGCCCGAGAGTTCGGCGGTGCCGTCGTCGGTCACGGATTCGGTTGTGATCTGCAACGCCACTTCCTGCCCGTCCGCGAGCGTCACCAGGTCCGAAGTCACCGTCTGAGTTTCGTCGGTCGTCACCGGCGAGGTATCGTCCTCGCTGATGCTCACATCGAACACCGCATCGTTGAAATCGCCGTCGTAATTGTTGGCGCCGAAGGCGACGTCCTCCATGGCGATGAGTGTCGAACCGTCATCGTCCGTGGCGGAAACCACATGCTCCGCGCCGGCGGGATTGAGACTGGCCTGGGTGTGAAATACCGGCGATTTGATGACCGTGACATCGCCACTGCTGCTGGTGTGGATCAGTTTCGGCGGAGAGGTGTCGCCGACCGTGGCCGCGCCGCCACCCGACCCCTCGAATGCAAGTGAACCACTGGACAGGTCGACCCCGAGACTGTCGCCATCCTGAATGAGGAACAGTCCGACTTCGGTATCGCCGGAGAATGGACCTACTTCGACCGTGTCACCGGCGGAAAGATCGCCCGTGTCGACTGAAGAAAAAATGATCCCTGTCGTTCCGATGGAGCCATCGTCGGAAATTTCGTAATATCCGAGGGTATTGAGATAGCCGGCTTCTTCGCCGACAAATGTGAGACTCAATTTCTGGCCATCCGGCACATGCAGGCTACCGCCGGCCAATCCATTCACGAGATCCGTATCAAGCGGTGTTTTTTCATCGAGGACAGGCAGCATGCGAATCTCCCTCTTCGCGTTTTAAAAATGACAACGGGCACATGCTACCAATCGCCATGAGGGCTATCGCCCCCTATCGGGCATACTCTTTCAGGTTAATGAATAAAGAACGTTCCGTTCAACTTTCCGGAGAGTATCGTTTGCAATAGAACAGGGTCGCGGTACTCACGACCCGTGCAGCAAGCTGAACCTGGGAATGGACGTTCATCTTTGCATAGATATGTTTGAGATGGGTGCGTACCGTGCCGACCTGAATGCCCATCTTCCGGGCAATCAACTCCGTCGGGAGGCCGGATGCGATGAGGCAGGCGACTTCCGTTTCCGTCGGCGTGAGGCCGAGCCAGCGCCGCAGGCTGGGCGATGGATCGACAAGGCATTCACGATCGGATTCGATCATCATCATCATGCTGTCGCATCGTTCCCGATCCGGTTTTCGAAGCTGGACCAACAGGCGACCGCCCGTGGAATGATCCTTGACGACAAGCGCTTGTTCGGATTTCCGGCTATCATCAATGAATTTTCTTATTATTCGTTCAAAAGTCAGATCATCAATTCTTGAGGTATGGTGAAGTTTTCCATTCATTATTCGAAATGATCTGGAATTTTCTATAAGATTTTTTGCTTTTTTATTGATTGATAATATTTCCATTGAATTTGAAATAATAATAATTCCCTGTTCAAAATTGTAAAAAAAGTCAAAAATCTGTTCATTTGTGATGAAATGTCTCTTCACGCTTGAAAATCCCGGATGGTTTGTAAAACCAATCAAACATTGACAATAAGTGAATATGATTTTCGTGCCAATCACTGTGGTAGGGTATGAACTCGACATCATGCGTTCGCCTGAGCGGATAGCCGGCACCGGGCCGTGCGGGAGTGCCCGTGGGGCCGGTGGACAGTTGATTTCCTTCTGGTACACCGCAGGAATGAACGCATTCGGGGAATGCAAAAGGGACTTGCTGCAAGGGGCTCGGCATGGGGGCTGACAGTCCGGCCGCTCGGCTGGAATTCGCGGGTGGCCGGGAGACTATCGCGACCGGATCCGCCGGGTCGCAGGCCTGCGGAATCTATGTGCATTGGCCGTTCTGCAAGGCGAAGTGCCCCTATTGCGATTTCAACAGCCATGTCCGTGCGGGTATCGATCAGGAACGCTGGGCCGGCGCCCTTGTCCGGGAACTCGGCTACGGCGCAGGGCGGGGCTTTGCCGGGCCGGTTCACTCCGTGTTCTTCGGTGGGGGAACGCCCTCGCTCATGGAGCCGGCCACCGTCGAGGCGGTCCTGCGTGCGATCCGTGACCTGTGGCCCGTCGCGGACGATGCGGAGATCACGCTGGAGGCCAACCCGACCTCTGTCGAGGCATCGAAACTCGCCGGCTTTGCCGCCGCCGGGGTGAACCGTGTTTCGCTGGGCGTGCAGTCGCTCGATGACGCAGCGCTCCGCTTCCTTGGCCGCGAACACACTGCATGTGAGGCCATGGCCGCGGTCGAGCTTGCGAACCGGACGTTCGATCGCGTCAGTCTCGACCTCATCTATGCACGCGCGGGGCAGACCGTCGAGGGCTGGATGGAGGAACTCGATGCGGCGCTGGCGCTCGGCACGCGGCACCTCTCGCTCTATCAGCTCACCATCGAACCCGGAACGCGCTTTCACGCCCTGTTCGGCCGTGGCGCCTTGCCGGTCATGGAGGACGGCGTACAGGCCGACCTGTTCCAGGCGACCCGGGACAGTCTTCGATCGAGGGGTTTCCGCGCCTACGAAATCTCGAACTTCTGCATACCGGGCGAAGAATCCCGCCACAATCTGGTCTACTGGCGATATGGAGATTATCTCGGTGTCGGTCCGGGCGCGCACGGGCGATTGAGTCTCGAGGGAACGAAGATGGCGACGCGAAACCTGCGTCAGCCCGATTCGTGGCTCGAGGCCGTCGAGCATCATGGGCATGGAGAGCATGAATGCGAACGGCTCGACGGCCGCACATGCGCGCTCGAAGCGCTCATGATGGGGCTGAGGCTGGAGGAAGGCGTGCCGCTCGACCGCCTCGAACGGCTTTCCGGCCTGTCCTGGCAGCGTCTCTTCGATCGTGCCGGGCTCGACCGGGCGCTCGCCGCGGAGCTTGTCGGCATCGATGCCGGCCGGGAGGCGTCACCCGTCCTGCGCGCCAGCGATGCCGGGATTCTGGTGCTCGACGATCTGCTCGCCACCATCGCAGCCTGAGCGTGTTCGTGACGGCCGCGTCCTTCTCCTGATTTTTTCAACGCGCTGTTAACAGGGTGTTAACGGCGAAGCGCTATGGTGGCCGGGTTTCGAACCGGAGCGACGCCCATGCAGGTTTCAGCCACAGGCAATGCGCCTGTCACGTTTCGTCCATCCGCAAGCGAGCTTCCGCGCCGACCCGAACTGGATCTCGGGCAGGAGGCGGCGCAGAATCGGGGGGCATCGGCACAGGCGGCTGACGTCAGGACGGCAGCCGAACGGGTGCGCGCCGACGAGGTTCGCGTGACCCAGGCGGAGACTGCCGGAGCGGTGGAAGCCCTCAATCGCGCCAATGTGCCCGAAGCGCCTGCCGATGCCGTCGCCGAAGCCGGCGGTGAAGGACGTTTGCGCGGAGGCAGGCTCGACATATCGGTCTGACTGTTGCCTGCTGCTCGCCGATGGCCGCGAAGAGTGGCAGTTGGAGGCAGGGGAGACCGCAGGTAACCGTCACCGGCGGCCAAGTTCGTAGAGAGCCACGGCCGCGGCGGTGGCCACGTTCAGGCTTTCCATGCGCGGGTCCATCCGGATCCGGACGATCTCGTCGCAGGTCTCGCCCACGAGGCGGCGAATCCCGCTTCCCTCAGAGCCGAGTACGAGAACCCGCCTGTCGCCCGGGCTGCTCTCGCCAAGCGTGCGCTCGCCATCGCCATCGAGGCCCATGACCCAGAATCCGGCCTGTTTCAGGCGTTCGAGCGCGCGCGAGAGATTGACCACCTGCACGATCGGCACGATGTCGATCGCACCGGCGGCGGCCCTGGCTGCAGCACCGTTGAGCTCCGCCGAGCGGCGCTCGGGGACGATGACGGCATTGACACCGAACGCCGCCGCGGCCCGGAGGATGGCGCCGAGATTGCGCGGATCCGTCACCTGGTCCAGGGCCAGGACGAGACTTTTCGCGGGCTGGAT
Source organism: Geminicoccaceae bacterium (assembly GCA_020446285.1). Taxonomy (GTDB): domain Bacteria; phylum Pseudomonadota; class Alphaproteobacteria; order Geminicoccales; family Geminicoccaceae; genus JAGREO01. The sequence continues at coordinate 814 of JAGREZ010000353.1, read as the reverse complement.
GGCGATCACCCGGTCAAGCGCGAGAGGCGGCAGCGGCAGGGCGTCGAGGGCCACGCCCTGATGCACCGCATCGCGGGGAAGCCGGCGGGCGAGCTCGTCAGCCGGAAGCGGCGTGATGCTCAGGCCCGGCTTGCGTGCAAGCTCGCCGAGCCGCTCCATTCCTTCCCCGGTGGCATAGAGCGTTCTGATCTGCCGGCGCGGGTTGCGGAGTGCGGCGGCGACCACATGCAGTCCATACAGCAACGTGTCGCCACGGCTTCCACCATGGCCGCCCGAACGCCGGGCATCATTCCTGCCGTGTCGCTGAGCTTTCTGCGGCGGCCGGGATCCGCCGCCGGGCTTTGCGGAACGTTGTTCATCATGCCGCGATGCCTTGCCCCGGGCGTTCCCGCCACTCGCCGGCTTTCGTCCCGCGCCCGGGGTGTCGGAGGGCTTGCGGGAATCATCGGAGCGCCCGCGACGGGTCCGTCCACGGGTGCTTCCCCTGCTGTTTTCAGTTCCGCTTTTGTCGTTGTCGGCCATGGCAGTTGACATCTCTGTGAGAACGGCGATATTCCGCGCGCGTTTACGGCCCGGAACCGCAAATGGAGGGGTGGCCGAGTGGTTAAAGGCAGCAGACTGTAAATCTGCCCGCGTACGCGTACGTAGGTTCGAATCCTACCCCCTCCACCAACCGGCTTGATCCGGGCTGTTCGTCGATCGATTGCGGGTGTAGCTCAATGGTAGAGCAACAGCCTTCCAAGCTGATGACGAGGGTTCGATTCCCTTCACCCGCTTAGCATATCGATTGGCTGCTGTAGCTCAGTTGGTAGAG
>JAGREZ010000352.1 GCA_020446285.1 Geminicoccaceae bacterium | reverse complement strand
CGTCGAGGGTGCCGAAACCGCCCGGAAAGACCACGAGTGCCAGCGCGCGCATCATCAGGTGCATCTTGCGGATGGCGAAATAGTGGAACTGGAAGGCCAGTTCGGGGGTGATGTAGGCGTTGGGCGCCTGCTCGTGGGGCAGGGTGATGTTGTGGCCGATGCTCACCGCACCGACATCGGCAGCACCGCGATTGGCCGCTTCCATGATGCCCGGACCGCCGCCGGTGACGATGACCGCCCGGCGCCTGTCGCTGTCCTGCCCGGCGCGGGAGACGATCTGCGCGAAGCGGCGCGCCTCGGCATAGTAGCGGGCATGGCGGACGATCCGCTCGGCCTTGCGAAGCTCCGCCTGTGCTCCGGCATCATCCGGTACGCTGGCGGCGGCTTCCCTTGCCGCCTCGAGGATGCGTTCGGCTTCCTCGGGCTCCTTGTTGCGCGCGCTGCCGAAAACGACGATGGTCGATTCGATGCCGTGTTCCTGCAGGCCGAGTTCCGGCTTGAGCAGTTCGAGCTGCAGGCGGACCGGGCGGAGTTCCTCGCGCAGGAGAAATTCCTCGTCGGCGAAGGCGAGCCGGTAGGACGAGGAGCGTGTCTGTGCGGTTTCCGCGGTCGACCGCGCCCGTTTCGCATCCTCGCGGGCGCTCGGCAGGACGAAATGCTCGCCGTCTTTGTCTTTCATGTCGTCTACAGGTCCGGTTTGTTCGATTTCCTGGCCTGACACTAGCCCGGATTGGCAAGATACGAAACGGCCCCGCTCTTTCGAGCGAGGCCGGTATCGACAACGGGGTATCGGAGTGTCGGTAGTGGAACCAGGAGTGGATCAGGCGGCGAACGCCTTGACTTCCTCGAAGTTCTTGCTGGCGCGCTGGACGAACAGGTCGACGACCTCGTTCTGGGCCTTCATGCCGAGATCCACGGTCTCCTGCACGTCGGCAAGGGCCTTCTCCATCGCCGAGCGGGCCTCGTCCATGTAGTCGGTCGGCTGCCGCGAGGCGTCGAACGACTGGAACAGCTTCTCGCTGCGGGTGAAGTTTTCCTTGAGCATCTCGCTCTGGCGACGGGCGACCGTCTGGGCGAGATCGAAAAGGATCTTCTGGGCGGTGACCATCGTCTCCATGTTGGCTTTCTGGAGGGCGACGATGGCGTCGACGTCGAACTTTCCGAAATCGAACCTGGGGAGGGCCGGCTCTGCGGCTGTCGATTTGGTTGTCATGAGATGAAACTCCTGTAGAGCGTGCTAATCAAGCAACGTATTTCTACCTGAGCTTCTGGTGCGTTGCAACATTAACTTTGTTGCGGTGCAATATTTCTTCTAACGGGACAGGTGTCGAAGTGGTGACGGTCTCAATCGGAGGGCAGCGGGACGAGGTCGTGAACCTGCGGCGCCGGCCGTTCGTCATCCGCTCCCGCAACGAGACCGATCATGTTCCAGAAGGCATGCAGGCCGGCATCGGCCGAGACCTGTGTCTGCGGATGCACGAGCATCGACGCGGCGGTTGCAAGAGTTTGTCCGGTGGCGCTCTCCCGGTCGGACTCCGTTTCCCTCGTATAGTAGATGTGGCCGCCATAGGTGGCGACGGGCTGCATCTCGTTGCTCCAGTCGGGCGCTATGCTCATCGCGTGGAAATGTGTCGAACCGTGGGTCAGGTCGGGAAGCCGGGGCGTCGTGGCGACGAGCGCGGCGAGGACGCTGTCGGTCCAGCCGCGACGGTCGATGGCATTGTCGATGCGGACGCTGTCGGACAGGCCGTCATGCGTCCACGAGAACTGCCGGTCCTCCCAGATGACCTTGCAGGGCGTGTCGGCGTGCTGGGTCGCCTCCACGCGGTTCATGACCACCTGTGCGACGGCGAGCTTTTCGGCGAACGCGCTGCCACGGGCCTCGAACCAGATGTTCTGCGCCATGCACTCGGCCTGACGCTCGAAGGAAGCGGGATCCGCGCCGTCGACGGCAAACAGCATGAGCAGGGCTTCGAAGATGCTTCTGGCTTCACCGGCGATCATCGACTTCGGGCTCCATCTTCCGTCGCTTGCCGGCCGCAGCGGTCCGGCGATCATCGGGCGGTATCGCGTCCGGCGCGCGCGCGGAGACCGCGCATGCCTGCATCCCGTCCGAAGCGGATCTTCTGGATAGGCAATCTTCGTGGAGTCGTGGTGGTTAAGAGTCCGTTAAAATGTCCCCGGGTATTCAGGTGCGTTAACGGGATGCCGCCATTGCGGCTGCCGTTGCCGAGGTCTCGCATCGCGGCTATCGGCATTTCTTCAACACGCTGCTAGATCTTCGCCAGGAGGTCTTTGACGGGCGGGACCCATGGAGAGAATGTGCATGGCCGGTTTGCGGATCGCTGCTGCCGCGGTCTTCGGGCGACGCGGGGTGTGGGCCGTGGCGATGCTCGTCATGCTGGGCGCACCCGCCGTGGTGGCGGACGAAAAGCCGTCCGCGATCGAGATATCCGGGCGGCCGGCCGTTTCCGGTCATTACCGCTACCTCGTCGACCGCTCGCGCGATCTCGTCGTCGATGGCGTGAGCGAGGTCAGGAACGCCCGTTCCAGTGCCCGTCTGGAGGTGGTCGACACGCGCGACGACGGCATCCTCTTCAGCTGGACGCTGGAACAGGTCGAACTCGGCGGCGAGGCCGGGCTCGATGTCGAGAACATCACCTCGCAACTCGTCGCCGGGCTCACCGGCTTTCCCGTCATCTACTGGACCGACCGCGCCGGATCGATCATCGAGATCACCAATTTCCAGCGCCTGCGCCACACGCTCGAGAGCGGAACCGCGCAGATGCTGGATTCGATCGAGGCGATGATGCGCGAGGAGGGGGCCACGCAGACGCAGATCGACGGCGCGCGCGATCTCTCGACCGACATCATGCGCAGGATCATCGACCAGCCGCCGGCACAGCTCGGCTTCCAGCTGTTTCCCGAGGCATCGCTCGCCAGCTATTCGTTCGGCATGTCGCTGGTTCCCGGTGAGGCGATGATCTACACCAGCAGCGAGCCGAGCCCGCTCGGCGGGCCGCCGCTGGCACTTGCGGGCGAACTCAAGGCGGTGAACGTCGATCGCGAGAAGGAACAGGTCACCATCGTCTGGAAGGAGAGTTTCGCCCCCGACGCGGTCGCGAGCTTCATGCGGGCCTTCGCGGCGATGCTTGAGGAGCGTGCTCCCGAGGCGGTGCGCGCGGACATGCTCGAACAGTTCAGGGCGGTGGCGCGGACGATGACCATCGACCGGCACGGCGAACTGCTCGTCGACCTGCGCGACGGCATGACCATCAGCGGCTCGGTGCGCAAGGAGACCGTTCTCGGCGATACCCGCCGCGTCGATCTCATGTCGATCCGGAGGCACCCGTGATCGTCCGTGGCGGCCCGTCGGTCGCCGGCGCGGCGCTCGGCATCCTCATGCTCGAGGCCCGGTTTCCGCGCATCGTCGGTGAAGTGGGAAATGCACTCACCTGGGACTTTCCCGTCCATTATCGCGTGGTTCGCGGCGCCTCGCCCGAGCGCGTCGTCCTGCGCGGCGCTCCGGGGCTGCTCGATGCGTTCATCGATGCCGCGCGGGAACTGGTTGCCATGGGTGCGGACGGGATCACCACTTGCGGCTTCCTGTCCCTGTTCCAGAAGGAGCTGGCGGCGGCGGTCGCGGTTCCCGTGGCGTCATCGAGCCTGATGCAGGCGGCATTCATCGGCGCGCTGCTGCCGCCCGGCCGCCGGGTCGGCATCATCACGATTTCCGCCGATACGCTGAGCGCGGCGCATCTCGAGGCAGCAGGGGTCGGCGGCGATGTCGCGATCGTCGGCACCCGGCCCGACTGTCACTTCAACGATGTGATCCTCGGGAACCGCGACGAACTGGACACCGGGCGCGCCCGCGATGACCTGCTCGAGGCGGCGGCCCGGCTGGTGCGCGAGCATGAGGGGATCGGTGCCATCCTGCTCGAATGTACCAACATGTGCCCCTATGCCGCCGCGATGCGCGATGCGGTCGGATTGCCGGTGTTCGACATGGCCGGCTTCATCCGCTGGTTCCAGTCGGGCCTCCGGCCCCGGCGCTATGTTTGAAGACTGGTGAGCCGGTCGGCGAGGATGGCGCCGCGCGATGCCATGAAATAGAGCCCCATGTGATGGGTTTCGGCTGCGGGATGCGCCGCTGTCGGTGGCAGGCCGAGCGTGCGCGCCGTTTCCGGCGGCAGGTCGTAGGTGGCGCAGGCGGGCTCGAGCACCGCGATGTCGCGAAGGGTCGGCATGAGTGCGTGATTGCGCGCCGAGAGCATGGTGAGAACGAAGTCCATCACGCAGATATCGGTGCAG
>JAGREZ010000351.1 GCA_020446285.1 Geminicoccaceae bacterium | reverse complement strand
TGCGCCGCCAGTTGCGCGCCGAACATGCTGGAGCCGAGAATCCAGACCGACACGTTCGATCCCGCCCCCGGCACTGCCCGCACAGGCGCATCTTCGGGCATGTCACCGAGATAGTGAAGGATTTCGACGACATCCTCGGGAAACCGGTCGGCACTGTCGAAATAGCGCCGGAGCGCCTGCGCGGTCGTCTGGTCGGTTCCGGGCGCACGGCCGAGACCAAGATCGATCCGCCCGGGGAAAAGCGCCTCGAGCGTGCCGAACTGCTCGGCCACCACCAGTGGCGCATGATTGGGAAGCATGATTCCGCCCGCTCCCACCCGCATCCTCTTCGTCCGCGCGGCAACCTGACCGATCACGAGCGCGGTCGCAGCGGAGGCAATGCCCGGCATGTTGTGATGTTCAGCGAGCCAGTAGCGATGATAGCCACGGACATCGGCCCTTGCGGCGAGATCGAGCGTGCAGGCCAACGCGTCGGCCGGGGTCCGCCCTTCCGGAACCGGTGAGAGATCGAGCAGCGAATAATGTTGAACCATGTGTGCCTTTTTCACGAAAAGGAGGATGTCTCGACAGCACACAATACCACCGGATGCACCCGACGCAACGCCCAGCCAGCAAGACCTGTGCCCCAGGGCTCAGGCGCATTCACTTCGTTCATCCACCCGAGCACTGGTTCCTTGTTTTTGCATCAATTTATCCAGCCAGATCAGTATGATCTGTCTGGATCGATGCCCTAGAAACTATCCTTGCGTCTGCGGATCTCGGCGAAGACCTCGATATCGTCGGCCCGTTCCAGTCCGAGCGTCCGGCGAATGGAGGGATCGTCCGGGCGCAGGAAGGGATTGGTCCGGCGTTCCAGTCCGAGGGTTGTCGGAACGGTCGGCTCGTTTCGCGAGCGCAGCGCCTCGATCTCTCTCGCACGTTCGCGCAGCGCCGGATTGTCGGGATCGACGGTGAGCGCGAAGCGGGCATTGGCCAGCGTGTATTCATGGCCGCACCAGACGATGGTCTCGTCGGGCATGGCTGCATATTTCGAGAGCGATTCCCACATCTGCGCCGGCGATCCCTCGAACAGCCGACCGCAGCCGAGCGCAAACAGCGTGTCGCCGGAAAAGAGCATTCCGGCATCGGCGAAATGCAGGCTGACATGGCCCGAGGTGTGTCCCGGGGTTTCGAGGATGTCGACCTTGTGGCTGCCGAATGTGAACGCCTCGCCCTCACGCAGCAGGATATCCATTCCGGCGATACGCGAATGATCGCCGGCCGGCCCGGCGAGCCGCGCGCCATAGCGTTGCATGAGGTCACCATTGCCGGCGGTGTGATCGGCGTGATGATGGGTGTTGAGGATCCAGTCCAGCGAGCGGTCATGCCGTTCGAGCGCTTCGATGACGGGACCGGCATCGGCCGGATCGACGATACCCGAGGTTCCGCTCACCGGATCGAACAGCAGAAACATGTAATTGTCACTGAGTGCGGGTATCCGCTCGACTTGCAGTTCGGCCACGCCCGATCTCCTTGATGTTCCCGTCCCGCGCCGATGCTTTGCAATTGCCGGCCCGAGCACCCATATCACCGGATGGTGCGGGCTGCAAAACCCGACCGGCGACGGGTCGAAAGGTCGCCCGCTTTCGAGCCGGCCGCAGGAATGGTCACAGGAAGGATCGAAGGAGCGGCATGCGCCCCGACGTCAGTGAACTGATCGCCTTCTACCAGAGTCGCCAGGGCGACTATGCGCGGCGCCTGATCCAGGTCGAACTGCGCCAGCTGTGGCACGACCTGTCCGGGCGCGCGGTTCTGGGCGTGGGGTTTCCCGGCCCCTTTCTTGGACCGTTCGACGAGGCCGAAAGGCGTGTCGTGTTCATGCCGGCAACCCAGGGGGTCACGCGCTGGCCCGATCCCGGCAGGAATGCGACGGCGCTGGGGCGCGAGGACGAGCTGCCCTTTGCCGACGGTTCGTTCGACTGCGTGCTGATGGCACATGCGCTCGAATGCTGCCCGCATCCCAACCGGCTCATGCGCGAGGTCTGGCGGGTGCTCGTCGATGGCGGCCGGCTCATGGTGATCGTCCCCAACCGGCGCGGTCTCTGGTGCTGGAACGAACGGACACCGTTCGGCTACGGCCAGCCTTTCACCCTCGGACAACTCGAACGCACGCTCAACAACCATCTCTTCACCATAGAGGGCGAGCGTGCGGCCCTCGTCATGCCGCCCTTGCGCAGCGCATATCTGCGCCGGATCACCATCCCGGCCGAGCGGATCGGTTTGCGCTGGCTGCCGCAATTCGCCGGCACGCTGATCGTCGAGGCACAAAAGCAGTTCTATATCGGCACGGCCCGCGCGGCCGTCATTCGCCCGTCCAGCCGCCGATATCTCCCGGTTCTCGAGCCTGTCGCCGCCCCCGCGAAGCTGACTTGACCACTCCGCCGTTTTTTTATCAAATGGTCAAAAGAGGAATCCGGGATGCGACATGCCATTCCGGCCCCGGCTCACGGGTGGAGTTGCAGGAGGTGCACATGACTGCCGACATGGGGGATCGCGTGACCGACATTCGTCCGGGCCGACTCGATCCGGCGGACTATGAGGCCAATTTCGACGATCTTCACCCGCCGCTCGACGATCACGAGGCCATGGTCGAATCCGACCGCTGCTATTACTGCCACGATGCACCCTGCATGCAGGCCTGTCCCACCCATATCGACATTCCCCTCTTCATCCGCCAGATCTCGACAGGGAATCCTGCCGGCTCCGCCCGCACGATCCTTGCCGCCAACATCATGGGCGGCATGTGCGCCCGCGTCTGTCCCACCGAAACCCTCTGTGAGGAAGCCTGCGTGCGCGAGGTGAACGAGGGCAGGCCCGTGCGCATCGGCGAACTGCAGCGCTACGCCACCGACCATCTGATGGCATCACTGGCAAAGGACTCTCATCCCTTCGCCCGCGCCACCGCTACCGGCAAGCGTGTCGCCGTGGTCGGCGCCGGACCGGCAGGGCTTTCCTGCGCCCATCGCCTTGCCATGCTCGGTCACGAGGTTCATCTCGTTGATGCGCGTGACAAGCCCGGCGGCCTGAACGAGTTCGGCATTGCCCGCTACAAGAGCACCGGCGATTTCGCTGCCCGCGAGGTGGACTTCATCCTCGGTATCGGCGGCATCACCCTGCATACCGGCGAGGTTCTCGGCCGGGACTGCACGCTCAGCGACCTCAAGGCCGGCCATGACGCGGTCTTTCTTGCGCTTGGCCTTGGTGCCGTGAACGCGCTCGGTATCGAGGGCGAGGAGCTCGACGGCGTCATCGATGCCGTGCGCTACATCGCCGATCTGCGCCAGGCGACCGATCTCGCCACATTGCCCGTTGGTCGACATGTGGTGGTGGTCGGCGGCGGCATGACCGCCATCGATATCGCGGTTCAGACCAGGCTGCTTGGTGCCGAACAGGTCACGATCGTCTACAGGCGCTCGCAGGAGCGCATGAACGCCAGCACCTTCGAGCAGGATCTGGCGCAGACGCGCGGTGTGCGCATCATCGCCAATGCCCGGCCAGTCCGCGCCATGGGCGGCGCTGACGGCAGGCTGCGGGCGGTGGAACTCGAATATACGCGGGAGTGTGACGGCCGGCTCGAAGGCACGGGAGAGCTGTTCCGCCTCGATGCCGACCAGCTGTTCAAGGCCATCGGCCAGACCTTCGACGGCAACCCGCTGCTCGCCATGAAGGACGGGCGGATCGAGGTCGACGAACAGCGGCGTACCAGTGACACGCTCATCTGGGCCGGCGGCGATTGCATAGCCGGCGGCGAGGATCTGACCGTCACTGCCGTCGAGGACGGCAAGGTCGCCGCCATGTCCATCCACAGCTATCTCACGGGGGCCTGAGCCATGGCCGATCTGCGCAGCGAATTCGTCGGTATCCGCTCCCCCAATCCGTTCTGGCTGGCCT
>JAGREZ010000350.1:8602-8863 GCA_020446285.1 Geminicoccaceae bacterium | reverse complement strand
CGCCCATTACTGTTTCGAAGTGGCGAGCCTCGATCCCGTCGAGCGCGCGCTCGACCTGCTACTGAAAAGCCTGAGGGCGAAACGGCGGGCGCGGCGCAAGGCCATGCAGGCCCCACCGCCACCGACGCCACAACCGGCACCGGAGCTTCCCGCGGAATTTGATCCCGCAGACTTCGAGCCGACCCACGAGGAGCTCTTTGCCGAGCGCTTCACCTCGCGCCTGCGCAACATCGAGTCGGCGATCATCGATGGCGTCGCCGA
>JAGREZ010000350.1:6490-8480 GCA_020446285.1 Geminicoccaceae bacterium | reverse complement strand
TCCTCGAACAAAACCTGCAAGCAACAATCACCCCGTTGCCGAAGCAGAGGCACAAGCACGGAAACAAACACAGCCACAGAACCGAAAAACCCGACCGCAACAACCCGCCACGGGCGCCGTAAGCGATGGCGGGGCTGCGGTTTCCTGTTCTTCCCCTTCACTTCACTCCTTGTGGGTGCATTCCTCGATGCTGGTGCAGATCGTGCCGTTGGGGACATAGGCGCCGCATTTGGGGCAGGGGACGAGATCGACCGTCTGCCGCCGTCCCGGTGCGGCGTTGGTCTCCCGCCGGCTGGCCCGTGTCGTTCGGGTGCGTTTGGGGCGTGGCGGTGTTCCGTCATCGTCGGCGAGCTTGCGCCGCAATGTCTCGAACAGCCGGAAGCCCTTCCAGACCGCGATGATGATACCGATGGTGAAGGCAATCTTGTAGAGCATCACAGACCGAACCGGTTGTAGAGCAGCCGTTCCTCGATGGTCGCGACGAGGCTTCGGGCGAGGTCGCCCTGCCTGTCTCCGCCAATTCCGAGGCGGCGTTGCAGCCATGAGCGGCGGGGATTGAGGGCGACGAGCCGGACATGCTCGCCGAAGCGCCGGCGCATTTCGCCGTGCAGGTCGCCGATGGCGTCGGCGAGACCGAGTTCGACCGCGCGCGATCCGCTCCAGACCCGGCCGGAGAACAGTTCCTCGTCGCCGGCGCGGATCGCCGGTCCCCGCCGTTCGCTGACATGATTCCTGAACGCGGCGAAGATGTCGCCCTGGAGTTCCTTGAGGATCCGCACATCCGCCTCGCTTTCCGGGCGGAACGGATCGAACATGCCCTTGGCGGGGCCCGTCGTGTGCGCGCGCCGTTCGATGCCGAGCCTGGCGATCGCTTCGGTGAAGCCGAATCCGGCGCTGATGACGCCGATCGAACCGACGATGGAGCTCGCATCGACGAAGATCTCGTCGGCGGCGAGTGCCAGCCAGTAGCCGCCCGATGCGGCGATATCCTCGACAAAGGCGATGACCGGCAGTTCCTTTTCCGCCGCCAGCCTGCGGATACGGCTGGCGATGAGCGAGGACTGGACGGGTGAACCGCCGGGCGAATTGATCGAAAGTGCCACCGCCTTTGCGCGTCGGTTGGAAAACGCCGCCTCGATCGGACCGGCGAGGGTCTGCATGTCGATGCCGCCGCGGCGTCCCGGAACAGCGCCGATAGCACCGCTCATGCGGATCACCGGCACCACCGGGCCCTTGCGCCGGAGCAGCCTGTCTCTCAACCCTTTCAGCATTCCCCGCCTCTCAATATCCGGTCGAGTGACAGCCCGTCGCGGAGGATCGCGCGCGCTTGGGCACTCTCGCTGCCGTCCGCCCCTGTTAGACAGAGCCCGCGATGCAGGCGCAAGGGGGCGCGGCTGCCTTTTCGCGCGCGAACGAGGATGCGATGCGCGAAGTCGCGGTCGTGGCGGGTAAAGACCGGCACGAGGAGGCAGTCGCCGAAGCGGCTGTCCAGTGCCGCCAGAATGGCCCCGGCCGCCTCCGCGCGATGGATGACGGACAATGTTCCGCCGGAAACGGTGCGGCGCATGCAGGCCGCGATCCACTCGGCGATACCGCGATCGCCGGTGCCGCAGATGTGACCGGCGGCGCGCCTCGATGCGGTTTCCGGCAGGCGGTGCGCACCCGCCTCGTAAAAGGGCGGGTTCGTCACGACATGGTCGAAACCGCGCCCGCGCAGCGCCCCGCCGAAGAGATCATCCGCGATGATCTCGCTACCGGTTCCGGCGAGATTGTCTTCGAGATAGGCGAGATGTCCCGTGTCGTTCTCGATGGCGGTCAGCGCGATTCCGGGCAGGCGGGCGAGGAGGCAGAGTGCGGTTCCGCCGGTGCCGGCGCCGGCATCGAGCACGCTCTGGCCATCCTTCGCGGGCACGCAGGCAGCCGCGAGGACCGTGTCCATCGCCACCCTGTAGCCATTCACGGGCTGGCGCAGCCTGACGCGACCGGAAAG
>JAGREZ010000350.1:3215-6424 GCA_020446285.1 Geminicoccaceae bacterium | reverse complement strand
CATCCTCCGGGCACGCGGCCCCGGCGCACGGCCGGCGTGCGGTGTGCGGATCGCGTCCGTCGACCGGGGCGGGCCCTGCAATCGCACCGATGCTGTCCCCGGGTGCGCTCATTTGTCCGTCCGGCAGGCGCGGACCGATGCTTCCGGCCGCGGGCATCGCCCGTGTCCGGGCGAGGCGGACCATGCGGTTGCCGCGCGGGAATTCCACCACCATGTGACCCAGTGCCTCGTTTTCTTACGCGGGGCTTGAGTTTGCGTGCGAGTTCCGCCACCTCTTAGCAAGTTTGTTGGTATTGGATAAGCCGAAGCGGGTATCCATCGAAAGGGCGGTGCCGGGTCGTCCTTGCCGGAAAGACCGGGTGCCGTGAAGCACCGGGCATTCGCGGCGGGGCGTGTCGGGACGGGGCAGGGGAGCCGTCGGTCGCCGGGAGATGGGTCGGGCAGGGGAGTTCACCTCTTGAGCGCAGTGCCGTTGGAAAGAACGCAGGCGACGGGCGAACGTGACGCCATGGCGAGGGCGCGTGCGCTGATCGACGCCGATCTCGCGGGCGTCAACAGGCTCATCATCGAGCGGATGCAGAGCGAGGTGACGCTCATCCCCGAGCTCGCCCGCCATCTGATCGCCGCCGGCGGCAAGCGCATCCGCCCGGTGCTGACATTGCTCGCCGCCCGCCTCTGCGGCTATGAGGGCGACCGCCAGATCGCCCTTGCCGCCTGTGTCGAATTCATCCACACGGCGACATTGCTGCATGACGATGTCGTCGACGAGAGCGACCTGCGCCGCGGCCGTGATACCGCCAACGCGCTCTGGGGCAACAAGGCGCCCGTGCTGGTCGGCGACTTCCTCTTCTCGCGCGCCTTCGAGCTCATGGTCGCGGATGGCTCGCTGCGGGTGCTCGAAATCCTCTCCAATGCCTCCGCCGTCATTGCCGAGGGCGAGGTGGCGCAGCTCGTCACCGCCAATGACATGTCCACCGACGAGGACGCCTACTACAACGTCATCCGCTCCAAGACCGCCGCCCTGTTCCGCGCGGCGAGCCGCATCGGCGCGGTCGTCGCCGGTCGTCCCGCCGCCGAGGAAGAGGCGCTCGCCATGTTCGGCGAGGAACTCGGCATCGCCTTCCAGCTCGTCGATGACGCCCTCGACTATGCCGCCCGCCAGGCGCTTCTCGGCAAGACCGTCGGTGACGATTTCGTCGATGGCAAGGTCACGCTTCCGGTGATCATCGCCTATCGCGAGGGCGACGAGGAGGAGCGTGCCTTCTGGCGGCGTACCATGGAAGAGCAGAAACAGTCCGGTGGCGACCTCAAGCAGGCCCAGGCCTTCCTCGCCCGCCACCGCGCCATCGAGCGCACCCTCGACGCCGCCGTCGAGGCCGGCCAGCGTGCCCGCGACAGCCTTTCGCGGTTCCCCGACAGCACCGCCCGCGACGCCATGCTCGACATGGTCGATTTCGCCATCGAACGCGCCTTTTGAGCGGCCGTACCCGCCGATCCCGATCCGCTGCTCGCGTCACCCCGCAGCCAGCAGAAAGAAACCCTTGCGCTCGGCGCCAGAACGACTAAAAAGCCGCCACCAGCTTGGTTCGCGGTTGTGGCGGAACTGGTAGACGCGCAGCGTTGAGGGCGCTGTGGGCCTAGCCCGTGGAGGTTCGAGTCCTCTCAACCGCACCATTTCCCACCAGACTCCCTTTTATGGCAAGGTTGGCGTTCGGCAGGATTGGCCGACGTTTCCGGGTGGAATCTCCGTGTTCGGGTCTGGCCGGTGTACGGGTCAGAGGCGGCGGATGGCTGTCATTCCGGCGAACAGGGCGGTGATGCACAGGACCACCGACAGGAGCACATAGGCCCCGGCCGCAAGGGTTCGGCCGCGTTCGTACAGGGCCACGGCATCCAGCGAGAATGTCGAGAATGTGGTGAAGGCGCCGAGGATGCCCACGGCGATGAAGCTCCGGAATTCCTGGGAGACCTCGAACCGCAGCGCCGCCAGTTCGATGAAGACGCCCATCGCCAGCGATCCGGCGATATTCACGATCAGGGTGGCAAGGGGAAAGCCCGTGCCGATCAGTCTCGCGGTCAGGACATAGACGAGATAGCGCGCAACCGCCCCGAGCGCGCCGCCCGCGGCCACGGCAAGGAGGATCGGGGCGCTCAGGGGCACGATGCCGCCCGCTGCCGCCGCCGGCATTCAGTCATAGTGGCTCAGTCATGGCCGGCCTCGTCGTCATAGCCCTTGTGATGGCTGTAATAGACCAGCCACATCAGCAGCATCCCGAGCTTGAGGGTGAGGACGGCGCCGATGGTGAGCGCGATCCAGCCATGCAGGCCGATCTCGATGTCACCGAGTTCGCGCCAGACATACCAGGCCACGCCGGCGCTCATGAGCAGCAGCAGGAGGAGAATGCCGACGATGACCCAGTTTCCGCGCAAGTTCCGGTGATCCCGTATTTGACACAAAGGCAGGCGTTGACGCAGCTGTAGGACGCATCCACGATGACTTCAACCTTGTCCCACGGGAAGACCGCCCTTGCCTTATCCCAAGCGTCGCCACACCGAGGTCCTGCGCGAGGTCGTCCAGCCCTTCGGCGGGACCATCGCCGATATCGGCTGCGGCCGGGGCGCACTGGTCGGCTGGTTCGAAAAGCACGGCTTCCACGCACTCGGCATCGATCCGCAGGCGGTGCTGCATCCCACGCTCGCCGCCCGTGCCGAATGCCTGCCGCTCGCCGATTCCAGCCTCGATCATGTGCTGTTCTTCAACAGTCTCCATCATGTGCCCGTCGATGCCATGGCGGGTGCGCTCGCGGAAGCCGCGCGGGTCGTCCGGCGTGACGGACGGGTGATCGTCGTCGAGCCGCTGGCCGAGGGCCGGCATTTCGAGATGATGCAGCCGATGGACGATGAAACGGAGATCCGCGCCGCCGCCCGTGCGGCGATCGCCGTTGCCGCCGGCGGATGCCTTCGCCAGCAGGCGGAACTGTTCTACGACACGACCCTCGTGCAGCAATCGCCCGAGGAGGTTCTGGCGGAATTTCTCGAGGTCGATCCCGGGCGTGCCGGACTGATCGAGCGTGCGCGTGCCGAGGTCGTCCGTCGCTTCGCGGAACTCGGCGAGCCGGTCGACAAGGGGGTGGCGTTCAACCAGCCGATGCGGCTGAACCTTCTCCTGCCGCGCCCGTGAGCCCCTTGACAGCGTGTTGAAGAAATGC
>JAGREZ010000350.1:0-3104 GCA_020446285.1 Geminicoccaceae bacterium | reverse complement strand
AAGCGCGCCGTCCCAAAGGGATGCGAGGCAAAGGGGCCGCGGACTTCGTCGGCGTTCGGGCGCGCAGCGCCACTGCGCTGGCCCTCTCGCCTCCTCGCCCCCGGCCCCTTTGCCTCGCATCGCGGCTATCGGCATTTCTTCAACACGCTGTTGAAACGGATCATCGCGCCTTGCGGTATCCCTTCATGTCGCGCAAGGGCGTCGACCGCGTTCCGCTCGCCTGTTATTCATCTCGTCAACCAAGATCGAACCACGCAGAGGCATCGCGGCCCGCCCGGAACGGGCAGCCGCCGGAACGAGCGCCGCACGGCATACCTGTAACCCGAACTCCGCGCCGGCTTGCGGGCGGAGCCCACACGGAGACTTATCATGGATTTCGGCGCTATCGTCGGGCAGCTCATGCAGAACGGACTTTCCGGCCAGTCACGCGGCCGCCTCGAAAATGCCCTGGGTGAGCGGGGTATCGGCGGTCAGGGTGGCGGCCTCGAGCAGATCCTTGGCGGATTGCTCGGCGGCGGTGCGCAGGGCGGTGCCCGGACGCAGGCAGGCGGCGGCGGGCTCGGCGGCCTTGCCGGCATGCTCGGCGGCGGCAGCGGCCAGCAGGGCGGTGGTGGCGGCCTCGCCGACATGCTCGGTGGCCTCCTCGGCGGCCAGAGCGGCGTCGGCGGGATGAGCAATGCCCAGGTCGGCGGTATCGGTGCCATTGCCGGCGCCCTGCTCGGTGGTGGCGGCGGTGCCGTCAAGGGTGCCCTTGGCGGCAGTGCCATGGCCGTGCTCGGCACGCTGGCGCTTTCCGCACTCAAGAACTGGCAGCAGGGAAGCCAGCCGGGCGCGCAGGCGGCGGTGACCGCAGACGGTGCGTCCGTTCCGCGGATCACCGAGGAGGAGGCCCGGCAGATGGCGACGCCGGAGACGGCCCAGCTCTGCCTGCGGTCGATGATCTCCGCGGCCAAGGCCGACGGCCAGATCCAGGAAGACGAGATGCAGCGCATCGTCGGCAAGCTCGAGGAGGGCGGCATCTCCCAGGAGGAGCGGCAGTTCGTCGTCCAGGAGATGTCGAAGCCGCTCGATCTGCAGGGGCTGATCGCCGATGTTCCCAACCGGCAGATCGGGGCCCAGGTCTATGCCTCGGCACTGCTCGCCATCAGTGTGGACACGCGGGCGGAACAGCAATACCTGCAGCAGCTCGCAAGCGGGCTCGGGCTCGACAGCGGTACCGTCCAGCGTCTGCACCAGATGGTGGGCGCCTGACCCGAGGGCAGGTGTCCCGACGTTGACGCCTTGCTGACATGCCTTGCTGACATGCGGGGCGGACCGACAATGCGGGGCCATGTCGCCGATATGGTCCCGCATTGCCCGGCCCGGCTCGTCGCGGACGGTGGCGGGACGGGAACGGGGCAGGAAGAAGGGAAGAGGGAATGTCCGACACGGTATTCAGGAAGCTGAACGACGGAATTTCGGTCTCGCCGCAACTCGATGTCGAGGATTTCGCGCGGGCGCGGGCGGACGGCTTTGCCACCGTCATCAACAATCGTCCCGACGGCGAGGCCGCCGGCCAGATCAGTTCGGGCGATGCGGCCGAGGCGGCGGCGGCGCAGGGACTGGCCTATATCCATGTTCCGGTGGTCTCGGGCGGCCTGACGATGCAGGATGTCATCGTGATGCGCGATGCTCTCGCCGGTGCGGCGAAGCCGGTGCTCGCCTACTGCCGGACCGGCACGCGCTCCTGCAATGTCTGGGCGCTCGCGAGTGCCGCAGACCAGCCGGCGGAGGAACTCGTCGATATCGCCGCGCGCGCGGGCTACGATCTTTCCGCCATCAAGGGCCTGCTCCGCCAGATCAACAGGGCCGGCTGAGCGGACATCGCACATCCCTGACCTTGCCGGCCGGTGCCGCCGTTGGTCCGTGTTTCTACCGTTTTTCCCGGATCACCACGGTCCGCCCGATCTTGTCGTGCCAGGTCTGCCTGCGGGTGTCGAAGAGCATCCAGAGATAGCCGAGGGCGAACGGGATTCCGGAGACCAGATAGCCGAAGTAGCGCAGGGTGTACTGGTCCACGCCCGGCATGCCGCCGGTCTCCGCGTCGACGATGCGGAGTCTCATGACCATCTTGCCGGGTGTCGCCTGACTCGTGAGCCAGAAATTGATGATGACCACGGCCGGAACGATCCAGCTCACGATTTCTGCACCGAGCCTCGGCTCGAGCGCCTCGCTGAAGGCATCCGCGCCATAGAGGAGATAGTGCAGGAGCAGCGCCATCGGGATCATCCAGAGCATGTCGATCAGGGTGGCAAGGGCCCTCTCGCCGAAAGTCGCATGGGTCATCGTTCCCCCTCCCGGGGACGCTGCTGGCTCGGGACGTGGCAAGCAGGCAGGATGCGTCTGCGATGGCCGTCATGCAAGGTCGATACGCGCACCCCGGTCCGCATCGAAGGCATGCAGATCGGCGACTCCGGCACATGCCACGAGGCGTGATCCCGGTTCGAGCCGGACATGCCCGGCGGCGCGAACGGCAATGGTGGTGGTGGCGTCGTCGAGGACGCCATGGAGAAAGCTCTCATGCCCGACGGGTTCCACGCCGGTCAGGGTGAAGGCGACGGCAAGCGATGTTTCGCCATTGCCGTCCATGCTCTCTCCCGCTGTTGCCCCCTCTGTTGCCGCGATCCGGAGATTTTCCGGCCGCACCCCGAGCCGGAACCTGTGCGGCAGGGAAGACGGCATGTCGGGCCAGGAGAGGATGCGCTCGCGCTGCGCCGGCAGGACGATGCCGCCATCGCCTGTCTCCGCATCGAGAATGTTCATCGCCGGCGAGCCGATGAAGCCGGCGACGAAGGTCGAGGCGGGACGCGCATAGACATCCATGGGCGTACCGACCTGCTCGACCCGGCCGGCATTCATCACCACCAGCCTGTCGCCGAGGGTCATTGCCTCGAGCTGGTCGTGGGTGACATAGAGGCTGGTCGTCGCCAGTTCGCGCTGCAGGCGGCGGATCTCCATGCGCATCTGCACGCGCAGCTTGGCATCGAGATTGGAAAGCGGCTCGTCGAAGAGGAAGGCGGCGGGCTTGCGCACGATGGCCCGGCCCATGGCCACCCGCTGCCGCT
>JAGREZ010000349.1 GCA_020446285.1 Geminicoccaceae bacterium | reverse complement strand
AGACAGATCATACTGATCTGACTGGTTGAATTGATGCAAAAACAAGGGACAGCGCGCGGCAGGCGATTGTCACCTGTCGCTCCGCATGCGCCGACAGAACCGGCCGACAGGGTATGGTGCATGAACTCTTCCATGAACCCGACGGTCTCCATTGACTTGACGGCCCCTGTCACGAGCGACCAACGCACCCGGCAGGATATTATTGTCGCATTACGCGAATAATCGTCATTTATCCACCTCGTGCGTTATTCTTGAGTACCATCCGGCGCCGAGCCGGTAACGCTGATGGTGACATGACCGGACAAGGCACGAAAAACACACGATTTCGTTTCGCCTATCACAAATTTGCAACGCTATCCACAACTAAGGACTTCTACCTAGGAACCATCGCGGCCGTCGGCATTTCTTCAACACGCTGTCAGGCCTTCACGCCCGCGCCGGCAAGGGGTTCGGCGGCGGGATCGAGGGGCCATCGGGCCCTTGCCGCGAGCGGGAACTCGTCGCCCCGGCCGCAGGCGAGCCGTTCGAGACCGGCCCATGCGATCATCACCCCATTGTCGGTGCACAGACGTGCGGGAGGGACGTGCAGTGCCACCCGCTCGGCTGCCGCAAGCTCGCGAAGCCTCGCGCCGATGGAGGCATTGGCGGCGACACCTCCGGCAACGACCAGCCGCCGCTCTCCCGAACCTGCCGTCCTCGTCCGTGCCAATGCGCGTCGTGTCCGGTCGACCAGACAATCGCCGACCGCCATCTGGAACGAGGCGCACAGATCGGCGATGGCCTGATCATCGCCTTCGGAAATTTCCTCCTTGAGGATGGCGAGGCGGCAGGCGGTCTTGAGGCCGGAGAAGGAAAAGTTGCAGTCGGCGCGATTGAGAAGCGGGCGCGGCAGGTCGAAGCGCGCCGGATCGCCGCGGCGGGCCATGCGTTCGACCGCCGGTCCGCCCGGATAGCCGAGGCCGAGCATCTTCGCCACCTTGTCGAATGCCTCGCCAACGGCATCATCGATGGTGCTGCCGAGGCGCCGGTAGCGTCCGACACCGCTGACCTCGAGCAACTGGGCATGACCGCCGGAGACGAGCAGCAGCGTGTAGGGAAATTCGATTCCGTCGGTCAGCCGCGCGGTCAGCGCATGCGCCTCGAGATGGTTGACGGCAACGAGCGGCAATCCGGTTGCAGCACCGATCGCCCGTGCGGTGACCAGACCGACGATGAGACCGCCGATGAGACCGGGGCCGCAGGTCACGGCAATGCCGGCGAGATCGGGGAATTGCAGGCCGGCCTCGTTCATGGCCGCCGAGATCAAAAGGTCGAGCCGCTCGACATGCGCGCGCGCGGCGATTTCCGGAACGACGCCGCCATACACGGCATGCGCGTCGAGCTGGGAGTATAATTGCTCCGCCAGCACCCGGCGATCCGATGAAACCAGCGCCACGCCCGTTTCGTCGCAACTCGTCTCGATGCCGAGAACGATCATGCCGAAGACCTCCCAAACCCGCCCGTGATGATCGCCACCGAACACCGGCCCTGCCATAGCTTTTCCCGTTCGGGCGGAACAGTCCGAACGATCAGGAAATGCGTCAGAACAAAAGCTTTTCCCGTTCGGGCGGACTAGCCTGAACGATCAGGAAATGCGTCACAACAAACAGATAGATCGTTTCCCGATTTCATCTGATCGGGAAACGATCTAGAAGCGCCGTCATGCAGTGTCAAAGTCCGGAGAAACGAATTGCCCGCCGCCGCTTCCATCCGCATCGGCACACGGGGGTCGCCACTGGCGCTGGCGCAGGCGCACATGGTCAGGGACGCCCTCGCCCGCACCGCCGAAATCGTCGTGATCCGGACGACGGGTGACCACATTCTCGACCGCCCGCTGGCGGAAATTGGCGGCAAGGGCCTGTTCACCAAGGAGATCGAGGAGCAGCTTCTCGACGGCCGCATCGACATTGCCGTGCACTCGATGAAGGACATGCCCACAACATTGCCGGATGGTCTTGCCATCGGCGCGATGCTGCCGAGGGCCGATCCGCGCGATGCGCTCGTCTCGCGGATCGCCCGCAACATTGCCGGATTGCCGCAGGGAGCGCATGTCGGCACCGCGTCGCTCAGGCGTGGCGCGCTGCTTCTCGCCCGCCGCCCCGATCTGCGCATCTCCACGCTTCGCGGCAGTGTGCAGACGCGCCTCCAGCGCATCGCGGACGGCACGTTCGACGCCACGCTTCTCGCCAGGGCCGGACTGGA
>JAGREZ010000348.1:1716-4558 GCA_020446285.1 Geminicoccaceae bacterium | reverse complement strand
ACCCGTCGTTTCCGGTCCGGATCATCCCCTCGACCACATGTTCGAGACCGATATCGTCGACGGTCAACACGACCCGCGCCTTCATCTGGCCCTGGGGAAGGGTTCCGGCGTCGCGTGCCCGGCGCAGGGCGGCTTCGATCTCCTGCTGCGAGGTGACGCCTACCTGCTTGAGAAACTTGCGCATCGACATGTTGAAATCGTCTTCATTCATGATGGACGCCTTCAAAGGGGTTCGGTTGACAGATATTCGTGGCGGCATTCGCACGGCCACCATCGAGGTTTCATGTGGCCGATGAACGGCGGCACGGCAAGAGTGGCCGGCAAGAAGCCGTTTGCTACCGGAACGAGTGCACCCTTCAATCCCTCTTCAATTCTTCTTCAATCCGTCTTCGATCCATTCTCTTTCCGCCCCTTGTCCTCCCTTGCTCTCAGATAATCCTCGGTGGTGCGGATTTTCGGCCGCTCGCCCATGGCAAACGGCGCGTTGTGGTCATGAAAGCGGGCGCGGACACGGCAATCGTCGCACATGCGGATGAGGCGTGTCTGTTCGGCATTGGCGAACATAGCATGTCGACCCTCAAGCTTCGCCACGATGCGCTCGATGGTCGATCTGACGCCGAAGGGCTTGCCGCATTCGATGCAGGCGAAGGGCTCTTCTTCCTTCAGTACACGCTGTCGCAGCGCCCGGTCGCCCGGATCAAGCCGCGCCTCGAGTGTGATCGCATCCTCCGGGCAAACACGGACACACAGGCCGCACTGCAGGCAGGCGTCCTCGCGGAACAGCAGTTGCGGGCGGTCGGGATTGTCGGCGAGTGCACCCGGCGGGCAAAGTCCGGCACATGCAAGGCAGAGTGTGCAGGCGGCGTCGTCGAGCAGCACGGTACCGTAGGGTGAGCCTGCAGGAAGGGGGACAGGTCCCGGAAAACCCTCGCCGGCCAGTGCCCGCGCGACGAGCCGTGTGGCATCACGCCGATGACCGAGTGGCAGGACGGGCTCCACGGCAAGGGGCAGTGGCGCTGCGGCATACAGGATGTCGCACATGGCATCGGGATCGGTTTCATCGAGCAGGGACACGCGCGGACCACCAGGAACGAGCGCTTCGACGATGGCATTGGCCAGATTTGCTTCGGCTTCGAGCGTGCTGCGGTCCGTTCCCCGCGAGAGGAGAATCCCGACGGTTGAAAATCCGTTTGCCAGCGCCACCAGCATTTCGGCATGACCGAAGGTGGCAAGCGCCTGGGTCTCGTGCGGAATCGTGCATCCGGGCAGCCCGCGACCAAATCGCGCCGCCAGCGCGATCATCTCGCGGCCATGGCCGGCATCGTGAACCAGCAGTCGCGCTCCACTGCCGCCGGCCTTGCGATAGGCATCTGCCAGTGTCCGGATCGACCGGAAGATATCGCCGGCCGGGGGATCGTTACAAGCGGCGGCCCCGGATGGGCAGAGGGTCGAACAGGCACCGCATCCGGCGCATATGTGACGATCGATGGCAACGGTGTCGCCGGCTGACGCAATCGCACCGGTCGGGCAGGCATCCAGACAGCGTCGACAACCGGTCTGGCCGGCGCGGGAATGGGCGCAGAGACTCTCGTCGAGACTGACATGCAGGGTCTTTTCGAACGTGCCGACGAGATGCGAGGCCGCAAGGGCCACCTTCTCGACCGCCAGCGGATCGTCCGGATCCGCGCGCAGATAGCCGTCGCGCTTCTCGTGTGCCGGGAAGAGTGGCGGGTTGCCGGAGAGATCGAGAATGATGTCGCATTCGGCATGGCCGCCATCACGGGGCTCACCGAAGGCGAGTGTCCGCCGGCCATGCGGCTGCAGCTCGCGCAATCCGTCGACAATGACGGTGAACCGGCCGAAGGAACCGCCGGCCTGACGCAGGCGGCCCTGCATCACATCGTAGCGGCGCACCGGCGGCGGCAGGATGTCGGTGGCATCGTTCAGGAGGCAGGTGAGCGACAGATTGTCGGCAAGCCGGTCGGCCAGCGGCAGGACGATGGCCGATGGTCCGAGAACGAGGCAGATCCCGTCGGAGTGGATGTCAAAAGTCCGCGCCGTTCGTGTTTCGAGCTGCGCGGCGGCGACGAGCGCGGCGATCTTGGCCGTCGCCTCTGTGCCCTCATCCGACCAGCCGGCACGGTCGCGGATGTCGATGGCCAGCGGCTCCGTCACCCCCAGCTCTCCGGCCAGCGCGCTGAAGGTCCGCCATTCCTGGGCGCATGCCACGATCACATCACCGCCGGTTTCGCGCAGTATTGCCGCGAGTTGTTCGCTATCCTGTCCGCACAGTCCGTGATGTACCCGCGAACAGGCGAGGCCGGTTGCGGTGGCTATGGCCTCCGGGTCGAGTGGCATGGTATTCCCGCAATTGCAAAGGAGGATTTGCTCAGCCATCGATCAGCCCCCGGGAAGTGTCGCAGACAGGCTGCTGGACAGGATCGCCCGCGCCGTTCCATGATCGTTCAACCGGGGCGAGGGTAATTCTGCGAACCGAAGAGGACAATATGGCCGGTGATCCGTCTGCTGAACGCGTGTCCCGGATGTCGGTCGGGGTGATCGTCCGCCGGTGCCGGGGTGCGACGCGCTGGTCGCGCTGGTCGTGGAAGGCGGTGGCGGTACATGCGGGAACCGGGCCGGGCGGCTGGACCGAAATGCGCCGTGACGGCGATACGGTCGACTACCACGCGGCAACAGTGCTGCTCGAACTGCATCGCGCCGAGACCGAAGGCTATCTCGTCGCCCTGAATGGTCACCCGCCGGCGGTCAATGTCATCATGCGTCCCGACCCATCGGCCGCGGATGGCCGGCCGATGGTGATCGCCGTGACCGCTTCCGCCTA
>JAGREZ010000348.1:0-1639 GCA_020446285.1 Geminicoccaceae bacterium | reverse complement strand
AATTCTGCGAAAGGCATCATCGCGAGGAAGCGTTCGTCAAGCGGAAGCGCCGCCCGTGGCAGGACGAGGGCGGGGAGGGTGGAACGGGCGATGCGCGGATCCGTCAGTCTGCCGATGTCTATCGTGCACCCGGCAGATCCTGTCGCAAGGATGACCGGGCATGAGCGGGGAGTCCTTTCTCTTTCGCTGGTCGAGGCGCAAGCAGGCGGTGGAGCGCGAAGACGAAAGGCGTGCGGCAGTTCGCGAGGAGGTTCCCGGTAGCCGGGATCAGGATGTCCGTTCCGCACCGGTCGTGGAGACGGTTCCGGGCGCCATGCGGACGGATGAGGAAATTCTGGGCGATCTCGGTCTGGAGAATCCGGACCTGCTCGGTCCCGGTGACGATTTTCGCGGCTTCATGCAGCAGGCGGTGCCCGAACATCTGCGCCGGCGGGCGTTACGGCGATTATGGCAGTCGAATCCGGTGCTCGCCAACCTTGACGGGTTGAACGACTATGACGGCGACTTCACGGGCGGTTCCACCGCACCCGGTCTGCTCCGGACCGTCTACAGGGTCGGGCGCGGGTTGTTACCCGAAACGGAGGGGGAATGCCCATCCGGTGCTGCGCTGGGCAGCGGTAGCGTCGTGCAGGTGCCGCAGCAGACCGGATCCGGATCGGTCCCGCTCCTGGAGAAGGACACCAACGAGGAACAGGAGGGTCTTGCGCAGACGAGCGATCCGTCACCCCAACCGGGGTCTTCCTCCGCGGCGGCGAAAGACCGCGACGGGAAGCCGGATCCCGGACTGGCAACGGTTCGGCGCCGGATGCGATTCCGCTTTTCGTGACGACTGCATGGAGGGCCTCTTCGAGAGGATGCTTGCGTTTTTCCGGACGCTGGGGCAATGATCTGGAACGCTTCCAAGTTTATCGGCAGACCTGAGTGGGGAACGAATTGCAGGTCAACGTTGCTGCGGAAGAAGTATCCGCAGAAGATCGTCTCAGAGCTGATATGTATGACTTTCTGGCGGTACTTCTCGTGGCACCGCCGGATGCGGCTCTGCTTGCGCATACGCGTGATCTGAGAGGTGATGGCACGCCGATCGGTCAGGCGATCGGTGCCCTGAGCAGGGTTGCCGACGAGATGGATGAAGCGGCAGTGCGGCGTGAGTTCGACCGGCTGTTCATCGGTGTCGGTCGTGGTGAGCTCTTGCCTTATGCCAGTTACTATCTCACCGGTTTTCTCAACGAGCGTCCGCTGGCGAGGTTGCGTCAGGACATGGCCGGCCTCGGCATTGTCCGTTCACCGCAAGTGAGCGAGCCTGAGGATCATATCGCCAGCCTGTGCGAGATGATGGCCGGGCTGATTGTCGGGCGCTTCGGTTCGTCGGCGGCTCTGCCGGTGCAGAAAACCTTCTTCGACCGGCATCTGGGATTGTGGGCGGAGCCCTTTTTCGCCGATCTCGGTCATGCGGCGAGTGCCGGTTTCTATGTGCCGGTGGGCATGCTGGGCCGGGCGTTCATCGAAATCGAAAAAGAGGCATTCGGGATGACGGGGCAGGTTTCCGGATGATACCCTGAAAAAACACCGGGCGGATCCGTCCGCTCCTCGTGGAGGCTGGAATACCATGAAGACCAATGTGAAAGATCATCAGCAAGTG
>JAGREZ010000347.1:1769-3101 GCA_020446285.1 Geminicoccaceae bacterium | reverse complement strand
CCACTCGATGGTGCCGGGGGGTTTGCTGGTGATGTCGTAGGTGACGCGGTTGATGCCCTTGACGCGGTTGACGATGCGGGTGGCGACGCGGGTGAGGAAGGCGGATTCGAAGGGGTAGACGTCGGCGGTCATGCCGTCGGTTGAGGTCACCGCGCGCAGTGCGCAGACCCATTCATAGGTTCGGCCGTCGCCCATGACGCCCACGGTCCTGACCGGCAGAAGGACCGCGAACGCCTGCCAGATCTCGTCATAGAGGCCGGCCTTGCGGATCTCGTCGAGATAGATCGCATCGGCTTCCTGCAGGGTCTTCACCCGGTCTTCGGTGATCTCGCCGAGGATCCGCACGGCAAGGCCGGGGCCGGGGAAGGGGTGGCGGCCGACGAAGGCTTCGGTGAGGCCGAGTTCACGGCCGAGTTCGCGCACTTCATCCTTGAACAGTTCGCGCAGTGGCTCGACCAGCTTCATGTTCATGCGCTCGGGCAGGCCGCCGACATTGTGGTGCGACTTGATGGTGACCGAAGGCCCGCGGAACGAGACGCTTTCGATGACATCGGGGTAGAGGGTGCCCTGGGCAAGGAAATCGGCACCGCCGATCTTCTTCGCCTCGGCCTCGAAAACGTCGATGAAGGCGTTGCCGATGATCTTGCGCTTGCGCTCGGGATCGCTGACACCCGCGAGCTTGCTCATGAAGAGCGCGCCCGCATCGGCATGGACCAGCGGAATGTTGTAGTGCCCGCGGAACAGCGAGACGACCTCGTTCGCCTCGTTCCTGCGCAGAAGGCCGGTGTCGACGAACACGCAGGTGAGCTGGTCGCCGATGGCCTCATGGACCATCAGGGCCACGACCGAGCTGTCGACGCCACCGGAAAGGCCGCAGATCACCCGGCCGTCGCCGACCTGTTCGCGGATGCGGGCGATGGCCTCGTCCTTGTAGACATCCATGCTCCAGTCGCCGGTGAGGCCGGCGATCGAAAAGCAGAAATTGGCGAGGATGTCGCGGCCGCGCTCGGTGTGGTGCACCTCGGGGTGGAACTGCACGCCGTGGATGCGGCCGCTGGCATCGGCGATGGCGGCAAAGGGTGAGTCCCCGCTCCTGGCGGTGACATGGAAACCTTCGGGCAGGGCGGTGATGCGATCACCATGGCTCATCCAGACGGTCGAGCCGCCGGATATTCCCTCGAACAATCCGCTGGAATCGACCACCTCGATGTCCGCGCGTCCGAATTCCCGTTCCTCGCTCTCCTCGACCGTGCCGCCGAGCAGCTGACAGATGGCCTGTTCGCCGTAGCAGATGCCGAGGATCGGCTTGCCCAGATCGAAGATTTCCCTGGG
>JAGREZ010000347.1:0-1668 GCA_020446285.1 Geminicoccaceae bacterium | reverse complement strand
TCGCAATAGACCCGAAGCTCGCGCAGGCGCCGGGCGATGAGCTGGGTCACTTGCGAGCCGAAATCGAGAATGAGCACGCGCTCGGTCATGCGGGACGATCTTTCGCAGGCGGTGAGTCAGGAGGCGTTGACGCGGTCATAATGCCGGGGGCTGCCTGCGACAAGAAGGGGATGGGACGGTGCGGTTTCGATAAACGAGTTGGCATCGCGTCTGCCTTTGATATATGCACCGCTCAATCATTCCGCTTCGCGCATGGTGGAAAGCGGGTGTGGTGGAACTGGTAGACACGCAGGATTTAGGTTCCTGTGGCGCAAGCCGTGGGGGTTCGAGTCCCTTCACCCGCACCACATCCGCCCCCCGGACCGGCGTGAATTCGGACATTCGATGAAATTCGCCGCACTGGAACGAATCGTGCGGCAGCACCAGCAATCGAGGCTTTAGGGAATGCAGGTCACGGAAGTTGCGGCCGAAGGGCTCAAGCGGGAATACAAGGTAACGGTCGCCGCGAGCGAGATCGAGGATCGGGTGCAGACCCGTCTCAGGAAGCTCGCGAAGACGGCGAAGGTTCCGGGTTTCCGGCCCGGCAAGGTTCCGGTTTCGCTGCTGCGCAAGCAGTATGGCAAGTCGATCATGGGCGAGATTCTCGAACAGGCGGTCGACGAGGGCAGCCGCAAGGCCATCGACGAGAATTCGCTCAAGCCGGCGCTGCGTCCCAAGTACGAGATCGTGTCATTCGATGATGGTTCCGATCTCGAGTTCAGCATGAATCTCGAAATCCTGCCCGAGGTTCCCGATGTGGATCCCAAGGCCATCCCGCTCGTCCGGCAGACTGCAAGTGTTGAGGAGGAGCAGATCCAGAAGAGCCTCGACAATCTCGCCCGTGCGCGCCGCGAGTACAAGGCCGTGGAAACGCCGCGTCCCTGTGCGCTCGAGGACCAGATCCTGATCGATTTCGTCGGTACGGTGGATGGCGAGGAGTTCGACGGCGGCAAGGCCGAGGATTTCGAGCTCGATCTCGGCGCCGGACGGATGATTCCGGGGTTCGAGGAGCAGATCGTCGGCAGCAGCGTCGGTGATGATGTCACCGTCGAGGTCACCTTTCCCGAGGATTACGGTGCCGAACATCTTGCCGGCAAGGCGGCGAGCTTCGCCGTGAAGGTCAAGGAGGTGCGCGAGGCGCAGGCCGTCGCCATCGACGACGAGCTCGCCAAGCAGTTCGGCGCCGATTCGCTCGATGCGCTGAAGAACCGGATCCGGGAGCGTATCGAGGTCGACTACAAGCAGGCGAGCCGGGCGAAACTCAAGCGTCAGCTGCTCGACCGCCTTGCCGAAGCGCATGATTTCGGTGTGCCGCAGGGTATGGTCGATCTGGAGTTCGAGGCGATCTGGAAGCAGCTCGAGGACGAGATGAAGCGGACCGGATCGACCTTCGCCGAGGGTGAGCCGGCCGAGGGTGAGCAGACCGAGGAAGAGGCGCGGAAGGAATATCGCGACATCGCCGAACGCCGTGTGCGGCTCGGGCTCATCCTTTCCGATGTCGGAATGAAGAACGAGGTCAAGGTCGAGCCGCAGGAACTGCAGCAGGCGGTGTTCGAACAGGCCCGCCGCTACCCCGGCCAGGAACGCGAGGTGTTCGACTATTTCCGCAACAACACGGCGGCGCTCGAA
>JAGREZ010000346.1 GCA_020446285.1 Geminicoccaceae bacterium | reverse complement strand
GCGGCCTCTATGCCACCAGCATTGTAGATCACCAGTGGAATGCCGGCTGCCACCACCGCCTCAAAGGCCGGATTCATGGCCTCCGGAACCCAGTTCGGGCCGATAATGGCATCAGCCCCCTGATCGATGGCCTGGCGGATAAGCTCGGCGGCATCGACGCCGAGATTGTCGTAATTCTGCGGACCGAGCCATGTGACGGAACCGCCCTGAGCCTCGGCGACGATACCGGCATCCTCGGCACCCTTTTTGACACGCGACCAGAAGGCATCGTCGGGCTTTCCGCCGACGACAAAGATATCTGCGGACATTGCTGTATTGGCGGAGAAAGCTGCCAGAACGGCAACAGAAGTGGCTGCCGCAAAGCGGCTCAGTTTGCTCATTGGATTTCCTCCCTGTCCCGACCATCGGGGATTAGATGTGGCGTGGAGTTTGCAATGAGTCTTGAAATGATGGAACCTTCAAATAGTATGAAAATGTCGAAACTGCCATTTCATACCATTCATAATGGCATGTTGAGCTGAAGGACCGGTGTTCGATGAAAAGACCAACCATCCCGGATCTGGCCGAAGCTGCGGGCGTTTCCGTATCCACGGTCAACCGCATCCTGTCTGGATCGAACTCCGTTCGACCGGCAACGATGCAGCGGGTCCAGCACGCAGCGGAGACGATCGGTTATCACGGCATGGGCGCCATTTCCGATCGAGTTAACAAGGTGAAACCCCGCTATCGATTGGCCTTCCTCCTCCAGCAATCGAACCGCGAACTCTATCAGCTCATCGCCCGAAAGATCTCTCTCGCGTGTCGCGCGCGCAGAGACGACATCGTCGAACCGCTCATCGAATTCGTGGACATCCTGACCCCGGAAAACATCTCTGCGAGGTTGATGGCGCTGGGAAAGGAATGCGATGCTGTTGGCGTGATAGCGGCGGACCACCCCCTGATCGGGCACACGATCCGAGACCTTTCCGTACTGAGGAAACCGGTCATTTCGTATATCACCGATCAATCAGCTCCCGAACGAGCGGCTTATGTCGGCACAGACAACTGGAAGTTGGGGCGGACTGCGGCATTCCTGATCTCCAGAATGACGCCGGCCGATGCGCGGATAGCGGTATTTATCGGCAATCATCGCTTTATGTGCCAGGATGTGGCCGACGCCAGCTTTCGTTCCTACATGCGTGAACATGCCCCGGGCGTCTTCGTCGAAGACAGCCGACCGACCCACGAGAATCCCGACGAAGCCTACAACATGGTCAGCGATCTGCTGGCCGAGCGTACTGATCTCGCGGGGATCTTCATCGTAGGCGGCGGTATCTCGGGCGTCTTGAAAGCTCTTCGGGAAACATCCGAAGACCGAAGAAACGGCATTCGCCTGATTTGTCGGGATATCGGGCCCGAAACGCGTAAAGGACTAACCGAGGGTCTGATCACGGCGGCCCTGTGCCATCCCCTTGAGACGATCTCGGATACCCTGGTTGACACCATGATCGAGGCAATAATCAATGAGGGCCGTCTGAGCGCCGTCCAGAGAACAGTACCGCTGGAGATCGTGACGCCGGAAAATTGTTGACGAGGGAAAGCGTCATGCCTCCGCGGCAGGCCAAAGGCATGACGTCTTTTGTCCCGGCTTACCCCATCGTTGGCATGACGAATTCCGGATCGCTGCGAACGCCGGTCGGCCAGCGGGTCGTGATGGTCTTCAACCGGGTATAGAAGCGGATGCCTTCCTGCCCGTGCATGTGATGGTCGCCAAAGAGCGACTGCTTCCAGCCACCAAAACTGTGAAAGGCCATCGGCACCGGAATGGGTACGTTGACGCCAACCATACCCACCTCAATGTCATGGGCAAAATTGCGCGCNNNGCGTCCCCGTCACGGGTAAATATGGCGACGCCATTGGCATAGTCATGACTACCGATGAGGTTGACCGCGTCGGCATAGTCCTTGCCGCGAACAATTGACAGCACAGGGCCAAAGATCTCGTCCTTCCAGACCGACATCCCGGGCGTCACATTGTCGATCAGCGTCGGACCGACGAAGTAACCGTTCTCGTAGCCCTGCGGGGCAGTGAACCCGCGACCGTCGACCACGATTTTCGCGCCTTCCGCCTCGCCTCGGTCGATATAGTCCAGGATACGCTCCTGGGCCGCCTTGGTGACCACGGGCCCCATTTCCGAGGTGCGATCGGCGGCAGGGCCGATCTTCAGCGCTTCGATCCTGGGCACCAGCCGTTCAATCAGCGCGTCAGCCACTTTGTCCGTTATCGGAACTGCCACCGAGATCGCCATGCAGCGCTCGCCGGCGGAGCCATAGGCCGCGCCCATCAGAGCGTTCGCAGCCATGTCCAGATCGGCATCCGGCATGATGACCATGTGGTTTTTCGCGCCGCCGAGCGCCTGTACCCGCTTCCCGTTCGCCGTCCCGGTCTCGTAAATGTATCTGGCGATCGGCGTGGATCCCACAAAGCTGACGGCTTTCACATCCGGATGTGTCAAAAGCGAATCGACTGCCTCCTTGCCACCCTGCACGACATTGAAGACACCATCCGGCAGACC
>JAGREZ010000345.1 GCA_020446285.1 Geminicoccaceae bacterium | reverse complement strand
GAATCCTGAGAATGCGTCAGTGCACCAGTGCTCAGGCGCATTCACTTCGTTCATCCACCTGAGCACTAGCTCCTTGTTTTTGCATCAATTTATCCCGTCAGATCAATATGATCCGTCTGGATCGATACACTGGCGCAGGCGGATCAGGCCGCCTCGGGATGGATGGCTGATCGACGGCGGAATTTGCTCGAAAGGAAATTCCATAATGTCGAAAAATCCTCTCCTTGCGGGAAGATGATCTGCAACAGTCCGATCCCGAAATTGCGCCGGTAGATGACGATCATGACCAGCCCGACGAGACCCTGTGCGACACTCATGGCGATGGCCGCGCCCATGAGCCCCCAGATCGGCGCGAGCCACCAGCACAGGCCGCCCGCCAGCAGCGTGCCGGGACCGAAGACCCGCAATCCGTATTTCGCGCCGCCCTGGGAGGACAATCCGGGATAGAGCGTCATCGCGAAACAGCTCAGGACGGAGCCGACGACGAGAATGCGGAAGGCGCCGGCGGCCTCGACATAGGCGGCACCGACCGTCAGCCGGATGATCGGCCCGGCGAACAGGATCGCAAGGACGCCGACACAGGCCATGACGGCGGTCACGCAGCGGGCCGTGCGCACCGTGGCAAGCGCGGCGGCGTCACGATCGGTATTGCGCACGCCATGACTGAAGATCACGACCCCGACAGCCGTCGCCACCTCGGCGATCATCTCGGAAAGGCGCATGACCGCGAAATAGGCGCCGACCTCCGCCGTGCCCAGCGTCGCATTGACGATCCAGATACCGATGCGGCCGAGCAGGATCATGGCGATGATGCCGCCGGCAAAGGCAAGACCGGTGGCGAGCAGCTCGCGCATGACATCGAGGTCGATCCGCGGCATCGAGAGAAGGTCGCGGACCATCCACAGGAGCAGGCATGCCGCGCCGGCAAAGGAAAGAAACAGCAATGCGACGGCGACCTCGATGGTCAGGACGCCAAGCGCCCATGCAAGTGCGGTGCCGACGAGGAGAAGCGCGCGGCTGGCCAGTTCGGACTGGTTGAGCTCGCGCATCCGCCCGAGGCCCAGGAACGTCCCCTGCCCCATGCGAACGAGCAGCGTCGGCGCGAGCGTGGCCGCCGCGAGCAGCAGGACGGTCGCATCCGCCATGCCGCCCCAGCGCATGACAAGAGCCATGGCAGCGCTGCCGGCAAGCCCGAGAACCAGCCAGAGCGCGAGGATGTTGGCAAGGATGCGGCGCCTGTCCGCACCGTCCCGACCGAGATGCAGGCCGCCGGACTGGCGCAGCCCCGCGTCGAAGATGACGGAGAGCATGAGCGCCGATGCCATGACATAGCCGTACCAGCCGAAGGATTCCGGATCGAGGCTGCGGGCGAGCAGCATGAAGACCACGAGATTCGCCGCCCGCATCACGAAACGGGTGGTCAGCACCCAGAAGGCATCGAGAAACATGGAAGCCGTCATCGTCCCTACCGCCCGCTCGCCCGGCCAGCATCGGTTGCATTCTGCCCCCGCCGGGTTAACAAACCCTTGATCGCCGGGACAAGAGCGACACCCTTGTCCTGTGGTGGCGGAGACCAGCCATATCCGATCCCGGAAAGAAAAGGGAAAATCCCGATTCTGCCGTTGACGTGACCCATGATATGAAGTCAAGTTAATGGTAAACGAATTAAGCATGTTCCCGCGAAGACAGCGCACAACAATATGTATTTGTCGGGTGAATTATTGTTCTGTTCATGCGATGGCATGGTAATGAATTGTTAAGCCAAGCGCGACACCGGGCTGCGGATACAAGCAGTCGGGATTCGCGGCCGGGAGTGCCTGCCAGTGGAAATGCGGGATCCGGGCGGGCCCTGCACGGGGCGCGATGGCAGCATTCGAAGGTTCAAAGGCCTTGGCAAGACATGTGCCGCCGATCAAGATCGGCAGGTCAACAAGGGAAACGCCGACCATGAAGAAATCCAGCCTTCTGGCCGCCATAGCCGTTGCGACCGTCGCCGGATCGATATCCTTCGAAGCCGGCGCCGTCGAGCTGCTCTCGCACCGCGCCGCCTATCGCCTGTCGCTGCACAATGCGCTCACGACCGGCGGTATCGTCGGCGTTCGCGGTGCGCTCGTCATGGAGTGGCGCGCCTCATGCGAAGGCTGGATCAGCAATCAGCAGCTCGGCTTCGTCGCCGATACCAATGATGGCAGCGACTTCATGTATGATGTGCGCTTCACAAGCTGGGAATCGCGCGACCACAACACGCTGCGCTTCAATGTGCGCTCGTTCGATGGCGGCGAACCGTTCGAGGAAATCAGCGGCAAGGCGCGCCTCGGCCATGACGGCGAGAGCGGCGAGGCCCGGTATGACAAGCCGGAAGAAAACACCATCGAACTGCCCGAGGGCACGATCTTTCCCACACTTCACATGAACCGCCTCGTGGAAGCGGCGCAGGCCGGCGAGTTCGTGATGACCCATGACGTGTTCGACGGCTCGGATCCCGAAGTCATCTCGACGGTCTCGGCCTTCATCGGCCAGGCGCGGGTAAGCTCGGTCGATACCGATGCGGGCAAGGAACAGCGCTGGCCCGTCCAGCTTGCCTATTACAGCGGCAAGAGCGGCGTCGACACGCCGGATTTCCAGATCTCGTTCGACCTCAACGAGCGCGGCGTGCTCTATGACATCGTGCTCGACTATGGCGATTTCGCCTTGCAGGCGGATCTTGAGGAAATGGAAGCCTACGACGCGCCCGTCTGCGAGTGATCCTCCGCTTTCGGCCTCTGCTTTCGTCCGGGGCCGACATTCAGGCGCGATCCGGACGCCATGAACGGGCTTGCCGCGACCTGGACGTGACCCCGATCCCGTCTCAGCCGCCGTTACGGTTGGCCAGATCGCGGCCGATCCAGGCAGCGCCGCGCACGCCGGAACTGTCGCCGTGCAGGGACTTGCGCAAGTCCGTCGCGACGGCATCGGAGAAGACGTGCGCCGACCAGAGTGCGGGGATGCTCGTATAGAGCCGGTCGATGTTCGACATGCCGCCGCCCAGCACGATGATATCGGGATCAAGGGCATTGATGACGCTCGCGAGACATCTCGCCAGACGGCGTTCATAGCGTTCGACGGAAACGAGCGCGTTCGCATCGCCCTCTCCGGAACGGGCGACGATCTCGGCGGCCGTCAGTTCGCCGCCATACCGTCTTGCATGATCGGCGGCGAGACCCGTGCCGGAAAGCCAGGTCTCGATGCAGCCCGACAGGCCGCAATAGCAGGCCGGACCGGGGCGTTCGTCATCCTCCGGCCATTGCAGGGGATTGTGCCCCCACTCGCCGGCGATCGCGTTCGCACCGCGGACGACGCGGCCATGAACGACGACCGCACCGCCGACGCCGGTGCCGAGAATGACGGTGAAGACGACATCGCGGCCGGCCCCGGCACCATCGGTCGCCTCGGACAGCCCGAGACAGTTGGCGTCGTTCTCGAAGGCGATCGGCCGATCGAGGAGTGCCTGCAGGTCACGGTCGAGCGGCTTGCCGTTGAGCCAGACGGAATTGGAGTTCTTGATGACGCCGGTCGCCGGCGAGATCGCGCCCGGATGGCCGACGCCGAGCGTGCCGGTGACGCCGAGTTCGCTCTCGGCGCCAGCCACGAGATCGCGGATCGTCGCAAGCGTGTCCTCATAGGAACCGCGCGGCGTCGGCACACGCCGGCGCAGGCATTCCCCGCCATTCTCGTCCAGAGCAATGATCTCGATCTTGGTTCCGCCAAGATCAATTCCAAGCGCGATCGCCGACAAGCCCGTCTCCCGGAAAGATTTCTTTCCAGATTAGAGCCTTTCCCGTTCAGATGGAACCATCTGAACGATCAGGAAATGCGGCGAAAGAACGAGATAGAGCCGTCTTCCCGATTTCACCGAATCGGGAAACGCTGGCAGGCCCACTCCGCCATGGCGACCGGTTCGCCGCGTTTCTTCAGGTGGCGGGACGGACGGTGACGTTGACCGTGCGCGAGGGATCGTTCTCCCGGTAATTGCGGTCGATCGTCAGATTGCGCGCACCGCCGTTCTCGGCAAGCCATTCGGCGATACGCTCGACACGCCGCTCCGCCATCCAGAGATTGTACTTGCGGGCTTCCGTGGCATCGCCACCGCGCACCGGATCACTGCCAACCGCACCGGAAAGCTCGACCCGATAGCTCTGCCCCGGATCGAGATTGTCGAGCAGCTGCGACAGCGTCCGCGCACCGTTTCCACCGAAGAAGCTGCTGTTGACGGCAAAGGTGATGGCGGTCTCCGCCGCGGATGGCGCAGACGGAGCGGGCTGCGCCGGTGCCTGTTCGACGACCGGCTCCGGGGTGGCGGCGGCCACGGCAACGGCAGGGGTCTCCGGCTGCAAGCCATCCATCGTGGAAGCGGCGGCGGCAGCGGCAGTCTCCTCGACCGCCTGCGCGGCTCCCGATGCGCTCGCAGCTGCACCCGCAACCGCCTCGCCGGCCATCTGCCCGGCGGTCTCGATTGGCGCGGTGTCGGCCTCGGTCAAGGGCGCGGGCTCGATCCTCTCCGCACCCGCCGGACGATGGGTCGGTGCCGGAAACTCGAGCGTGCGCCGGACTTCACCGGCCTCGACTGCGGGCGGCATGGTCAGGTCGCGCGGCGGGCTGGTGACCGATGCCACCGGCGCCTCGGCCACGGGCGCCTCGATCCGGGCGATTTCCGTCTCTTTCTGCATGAGAGGCTTCGGCTGGCCGGGTATGCTGACATCCTCGGCCACGATTTCGGGTTCGGCACTGGCCGCAGCCCCGGAGGCTGGCGCCTGGGTGGAGGGTGCTGCCGTCTCCTTCGGCGGTGTGAGCGGTCTCGGGGCGGCATCCGTTTTCTGTGCCGCCGCACGGGCGGTCTCGCCCTCTCCGCCAGCCGTCTTGTCGAGACTGGCGACGACGGCGCCCGAGATCGGCTTGCCCTCGCAATCCTCGCCCTGATGCAGCCGGAATACCCACAGCGTGACGCGCGGCTCCTTGACCATGAACTGCCAGTCCCAGACGCTGGCAACCGAACTTGCCGGCAGGCCGAGGCCGATCAGCGATTCCTGAATGCCGTCGGCACGGGCACGGGCGAGCCTGTGCGCCGAGAGCGTGTCGCCATCGGCCTGATCGCCGGGCTGGACATGGCCGATGGCCTGGGCCGTCAGAAAACAGTCGGTGGCCATGGGCACGAGCAGGCGTTCGACCCGCGACCGCGTATCGCCGTCGAGCTCGGCACTCTTGAGCGAGAAGGGAATGGTGTGGACGGTCACATGCGCGATCCGCCCGTCCTTGAGAATGAGCGGTGTCGGCGCCGGCATCATGCTTTCGAGCGGTGCGGCGACGGCGGGGCTCGCGAACGCCAGAAACGGTATGGCGAACAGCGCCGCCGCGATCCCGGGCCACCGGGCGGTTGCTATGGTCGATCGGGTCACG
>JAGREZ010000344.1 GCA_020446285.1 Geminicoccaceae bacterium | reverse complement strand
CACGGGTCGACATCTTCGGTGGCAGCGAGCGCGAGATGCGGGTCGTGGTGCAGCCGCAGCGGCTCGCCCGCTATCACCTTACCGTTCCCGATGTCCTGAGCGCCCTGCGCACCAGTGGCGTGTCCATGAGCGCCGGCGATGTCGACGAGGGCAAACGGCGCTATGTCGTCCGCACCGAGGGCGATTTCACCCGGCCGGGCGATATCGAGACGGTCGTGCTCAGGACCATGGAGGACGACACGACCGGCCGCCTCGCACGCGTGACCGTCGGCGATGTCGCCACCGTTGCCTTCGCCTACAAGGAACCGAGGGCGCGCATTCGCGTGCTCGGCGAAAGCGCGCTCGTCGCACGCGCCGTCCGCGAAACGGGCGCCAATGTGATCGAGACCATGCGCGGCGTGCGCGCGGCGGTGGACGAGCTCAACGCTTCCATCCTGCCGCCGGAGGGGCTGACGCTCACGCAGGTCTATGACGAGACGATCTATATCGACAGCGCCATCAGCCTCGTCACCTCGAACATCTATATCGGTGGCTCGCTCGCGGCATTCATGCTGATGCTGTTCCTGCGCTCCTTCGGCGCCACCCTGATCGTCTCGGTGGCCATTCCGGTATCGGTGATCGCCTCCTTCGTCGCCATGGCGGCGATGGGCCGGTCGATCAACGTCATCTCGCTCGCCGGCATCGCCTTTGCCGTGGGCATGGTGGTCGATGCGGCGATCGTGGTGCTGGAGAACATCTTCCGCCTGCGCCAGGAAGGGGTGCCGGCGGCGAGGGCCGCGTATGAGGGCGCGCGCCAGGTCTGGGGTGCCATTCTCGTTTCGGCCCTGACCACGGTCATGGTGTTCATTCCGATCCTCGTCATGAAACTGGAAGTCGGCCAGCTCTTCCGCGATATCGCGGTTGCCATCTCGGTGGCGGTGCTGCTGTCGCTGCTGGTGGCGGTCACGCTCGTTCCGGCGATGGCGAAGAAGCTGCTGGGCGGCAATATCGAGGACAGTCTCGCCAGCCGCAGGCTGCCGGTCATCGACGATCTGGCGGGGGCCTTTTCCGCCTTCGTCCTCGCCTTCGTGCGCCGGGTCACATCCAACCGCGCGGTTGCGCTCCTCGTCGTGCTGCTGGTGACCGCCCTCGCGACGACCACCGCCTGGCGCTTCCTGCCCAAGCTCGAATATCTTCCCGAGGGCAACCGCAATCTCGTCTTCGGCTTCATCCTGCCGCCGCCGGGCTACAATCTCGACACCATGTCGGAGATCGCCACGCGTGTCGAAACCGCCACCCGCCCGCTATGGGCGAGCGAGACCGGTCCCACCTCCGCACCGGGCGAACCGCCCAAGATGGACCAGTTCTTCTTCGTCGCATTCGGCGGCAATGCCTTCATCGGCGCCAGTTCGACCTACGAACAGCGCGCCGGCGAACTGGTCGCGCCGATGAGCGTGCCGATCTTCCAGGAACCCGGCACCTTCGGCTTCATTCGCCAGCCGGCGATTTTCGGACGCGGCATCGGCGGTTCGCGAACGATCGATCTCGACATCAGCGGACCCGAAATCGAGCCCATCCTGCAGACGGCCATGCGCGCCATGGGCCTCGTGGCGGCCAGCCTGCCGCGCGAACAGGGCCACCAGTACCGTCCCGATCCGGGGCTCGAACTCGGCGCGCCGGAAGTCAGGCTCATTCCGGACCGGGTGCGGCTCGCCGATGCCGGTGTCTCGACGACCAATTTCGCGCTCACCGTCGATGCCTTCAACGATGGCGTCCGCGCCGACGAGATCACCGTCGGCAATGACCGTATCGACCTGATGCTCAAGGGGCCGGAGGGCGGTGCGGAGACAACCCAGTCGATCGACTTCCTGCCGATCGTCACCCGCACCGGCGAGATCCTGCCGGCAAATGCGCTCGCCGACATCGAGGTCACGGCCGGACCCACGGAGCTTCGCCATCTCGAACGTCAGCGTACCGTGACGCTCATCATCACCCCCTCCTCGACACTGGCGCTCGAGGACGCCCTTTCCATCCTGCAGCACAATGTCATCGACCCGCTCATGGCCGAGGGCGTTCCGGCCGGTGTCCAGCTCTCGCTGTCCGGTACCGCCGACCAGCTCACCGAGACCTTCAACGAGATGAAGCTCAATCTCCTGCTGGCGCTGGTGATCGTCTATCTGGTCATGGCGGTGCTGTTCGAGAGCTTCATCTATCCGCTCATCATCCTCATCTCGGTGCCACTGGCGGCCGCCGGCGGTGTGGCGGGGCTCGCGGTCCTCAACATGTTCGTGTTCCAGGCGCTCGACATGCTGACCCTTCTGGGCTTCGTCATCCTTATCGGCATCGTCGTCAACAATGCCATCCTGCTGGTTCACCAGACGCTCTACAATCTGCGCGAGGAGGGTCTCGAGCCGGTCGATGCCATCGTCGCCGCAACCCGCAACCGCCTGCGCCCGATCTTCATGAGCACGCTCACATCGGTGTTCGGCATGTTGCCGCTGGTGCTCTTTCCGGGGGCTGGATCGGAGCTCTATCGCGGTCTCGGCTCGGTCGTGGTCGGCGGCCTGTCGCTCTCCGCGGTGCTCACCCTCCTCCTCATTCCCCCCATGCTCTCGCTCGTGCTGCGCCGGCGGGATGCGCCGCAGACGGATCTAGAACTCGCCGCGGCATCGGCCGAATAGTGCAACCGCGAAGACGGGAGAATCGATGGCGATACGGACCGAAGCCCTGAGCGGTCAGGCCATGGTGCGGGTCCTTGCGGACCTCGCCCGCCTGCGCATCGAGGTCTTTCGCGACTTTCCCTACCTCTATGACGGCACGCCCGAATATGAGGCGAACTATCTCGAACGTCTCGCCTCCAGCCGCAATGCCGTCATCGTCGGTGCGTTCGATGCGGACGAGGTCGTCGGCTGCGCCACCGCCATGCCACTCGAGGAGGAACATGGCCCGTTCCTCGACCCGGTGCGCGCCCATGGCATCGCTCCCGAAAGCACCTTCTACCTCGCCGAATCCGTTCTCCGCCCGGCCTGGCGCGGGCAGGGAATCGGGCATCGTTTCTTCGATCTCCGCGAGGCCCATGCCCGCGAACTCGGCGGCTTCGACCGCGCCCTTTTCTGCGCGGTCATCCGGTCGGCCGACCATCCGGCGCGGCCACCGGGCTACACCCCTCTCGACGGCTTCTGGCGGAAGCGGGGCTACGCGCCCGTCGAGGAGCTCGTCGGCCATTTCTCATGGCGGGACGTCGGCGACGACGCAAGCTCGGCGAAACCCATGCAGTTCTGGATGAAGGTGCTTTGAACCCGCTTCGGATCGCCGCTGCCCAGTACCCCCTCGACCGGCCGACATCCTTCGACGAATGGCGCCGGAAGATCGCGCAATGGTGCGAGCGTGCATCCTGCGCCGGCGCCGAACTCCTCGTCTTCCCCGAATATGCCGGAATGGAACTCGCCGG
>JAGREZ010000343.1 GCA_020446285.1 Geminicoccaceae bacterium | reverse complement strand
TCCTGCTTCTCATGAGTGGCGTTCCCGTGGGAATCGTCCTCGGCGGCGCGTCGATCTGGGCGGCATTCATCGGCCACCTCACAGGCATTTTCGATCTTCGCCTGCTCGCCGGCCTGCCCTCGCGCTGGTTCGGCATCATGACCAATGAAGCGTTGCTGGCCATTCCGCTCTTCTGCCTCATGGGCGTCGTCCTCGAACGCTCCGGCATCGCCGAACGCCTCCTCGTCTCCATATCACACCTTGCTTCGGGTGTTCGCGGAAGCCTCGCCCTGTCGGTCGTGATCGTCGGCGCGGTCATGGCCGCCTCCTCGGGCATCGTCGGCGCGACCGTGGTGACGATGGGGCTTGTCGGCCTGCCGGCCATGCTCCAGCGCGGCTACCCGCCGGCACTCGCCACCGGGACGATCGCTGCCGCCGGCACACTCGGGCAGATCATCCCGCCATCAATCGCACTCGTCATCCTCGGTGACGTCATTCAGGGCGCACACCAGCAGGCCGAACTCGCGAAGGGCAATTTCGCACCGGATCCGGTTTCCGTCGTGGATCTCTTCGCCGGCGCACTTCTTCCCGGCCTCCTGCTGGTTTCCCTCTACGCAATCTGGATCCTGTTCATCTGCAGAAACCGGGCACCGGACGCCGATACCGCGACACTCACCGGCGGATCGCCCGGGGACGATCTCTCCATGCAGGCCATCCTCCGCTCGTTCGTTCCCCCGTCGCTGCTCATTCTTGCCGTTCTGGGACTGGTCCTCTTCGGCATTGCCACACCCGCGGAAGCGGCCGGCATGGGCGCGGTCGGCGCCATTCTGCTCGCGCTTGGCAGCCGCTCGCTCGACAGGGCCGGCATGGTCGCGGTCCTGTCGCGTTCCGTCGGGCTTACCGCGATGATATTCTTCATTCTTCTGGGCGCATCGCTCTTTTCCCTCGTCTTTCGCGGACTAGGCGGCGATGCGCTCATCCATGGCCTCCTGACCGGACCGGAAGGCGGGCTTCTCGCGGCGATGACGATGGTCATGGCCGCACTGTTCCTGCTCGGCTTCTTCCTCGAATTCGTCGAGATCACCCTTGTCGTCATCCCCGTGACCGCACCGGCCCTGCTCGCGCTGGGCGCCGATCCGATCTGGCTTGCGGTGATGATCGCGATCAATCTTCAGACGAGCTTCCTGACACCGCCCTTCGGTGTCGCCCTGTTCTATCTCCGCGGCGTTACACCGCCGGACGTGGAAACCCTCGACATCTATCGCGGTGTCGTGCCTTTTGTCGTCATGCAGCTCGTCTGCCTTCTCGCCGTCGCCGTCATGCCATGGCTCGCCACCTGGCTTCCGGGAGTTCTCTTTCGATGACCGTTCGATTCTGGGAGAATGGCAACCTCGCCCGCCTTGATCGCGACCAGTGGGAAGCAATCTGCGACGGTTGTGGCAAATGCTGCCTCGTCAAGCTCGAAGACGAGGAGAGCGGCGAAGTCTTCTATACCGATCTTCGCTGCCGCCACCTCGATGAAGGAAATTGCCGCTGCACGGTCTACGAGACCAGACGACAAACCGTACCGGCCTGCATCGAACTGGCCCCCGACCGGCTCGAGGAGCTCTGGCTCATGCCGCCGAGCTGCGCCTACAGACGGATCGCCGAAGGTCGCGAACTACCCGCCTGGCACCACCTCGTCTGCGGCGACAGGAATCGCGTCCTCGATGAAGGCCGAAGCGTTCGCGGCCGGTCCATCAGCGAAGACTGTGTCGCCGAAGACGGGTTCGAGGACCGGCTGGCAAACTGGCCGGTCCTCGAGACGGATTGACGGGCTAGAGAATTTCCTGATTTGGATGAAATCGGGAAACAGGCTCTATCCTGTTGTTTCGCCGCATTTCCTGATCGTTCAGATGTTCCATCTGAACGGGAAAAGCTCCGGATCAGAGACCGACGGTCTCGCGGATCCAGGTCCACCATCTCTCGAAGAAACCCTGGGTTTCCTCGGCGGCTTCACTGGCAGCTTCAGCGGTCGCGTCAGCGGCATCGCTGGCCGCTTCTGCCGTTGCTTCCGCGGCATCGCTGACAGCCTCCACCGCAGTATCAGCGGCATCACTCGCAGCATCCGCCGCATCGGAAGCAGCATCCTGTGTCGCATCCACAGCATCGGAAGCAGCATCCTGTGTCGCATCCACAGCATCGCTCGCCGTGTCACCGGCAGCTTCGGCGGCATCCCCGGCTGCTTCGGTTGCGTCAGAAGCAGCATCCTGCGTTGCATCTACAGCGTCACTCGCCGCGTCGCTCACGGCATCGGCAGCACCGGAAGCAGCATCCTGCGCCGCATCGACCGCTTCACCCGTTGTTTCCGCGGCGGAATCCGCAGCGTCGGCAGCCGCATTTCCGGCAGCATCCACAGCCTCGGATGCAGCAGCCGCTGCATTGTCGGCGG
This sequence comes from Geminicoccaceae bacterium, assembly GCA_020446285.1. Classification (GTDB taxonomy): domain Bacteria; phylum Pseudomonadota; class Alphaproteobacteria; order Geminicoccales; family Geminicoccaceae; genus JAGREO01. Next base: position 1,024 of record JAGREZ010000343.1, on the reverse strand, counting down.
CTTCGCCGGCACTGTCGAGCGCAGCGGAACCGGCTTCCTTGGCCGCATCCAGCTCGCTGCCGGGCACGACGACGTTCTGTTCGGTAACTGCCGGCGCCGTACCGGTATCCTGAGCGTAGAGCACGGCCGGGCTGGCGGTCAGCATCGTCGCGGCAATCGCGCCGACGACAAGGTTTCGATGGTTGCGCATGGTCCGCGTTTCCTCTCGTTAAGAATGGTAATATGGCAGATCACTAGCTTGTGCGCCGCAGCAAGACCAATGATTCGCCATGATTTCTGCTGTACCTCAGTACTGTTTTTTACAGTGTCTATTCGATTCCGGTCACCTCGTGATCGAACGGCACCCACCCCTCCCGGCTCATCATTTCCATCGGCCGAAACCGGGTCTTGTAGGACATCTTTCGACAGTTCGCGATCCAGTAACCGAGATAGACATGATCGAGTCCGAGCTCGACGCAGCGCCAGACATGCCAGAGGATGGCAAACGTCCCGAGCGAGCGTCTTTCCTCATCCGGATCGAAAAACTTGTAGACGCCCGAGAGGCCGTTGCGCATCCGGTCGGTGATGCAGGCGGCGACAAGCCTCCCGTCGGCATCCCGGAAGCTGGCGACAAGGGTATTCTCCGGCGCGTTCTCCACCATCTCGCGATATTCGGCCTCGCCCATCGACGCCATCCCGCCGTCACCATGGCGGCTGGCGATGTAGCGGCGGAACAGCTCGAAATGTTCATCGTCATGAACGGCCGGCCCTTCGCTCCAGGTGATGTCCGCATTGCGCTTGACGATCTTGCGGAAGGAACGGGTCCACTCGAAGGATCCGGCAAGAATGCGGACGGGAACGCAGGCCTGGCACGAGGGACAGGCCGGACGGTAGAGCCAGCCCATGCTCCGGCGGAACCCCGCCTCGCTCAGCTGGTCGAAGAGTTGCCGATCCCCCTGACGGCGGATCTCGGCCACCACGCGCTGCTCGGTTCTGCCCTCGAGATACGGACAGGGTGAAGGCAACGTCATGTAGAACGGCCTTA
>JAGREZ010000342.1:5355-11211 GCA_020446285.1 Geminicoccaceae bacterium | reverse complement strand
CGCCGGAGAACCTAGCCAGAGATGGCAAAACTTCAAATTGCAATCGTCTTGAAGTTGATATCCGCGTGCGCCCGCGCCGAAAAACCAAACGCGCGTGCCATGCACGCGGCAGAAAAACCATTGCGCCCGCACCATGCGCGCGGCAAGAGTTCCGCCGTGACCCGAACATCCGAGCCCCCTGAGCGCTGGACACCGATCAGCGGCTTTCTTGCCGCGCTCGTCATGTTCGAGCTTCTCAACATCTTCTTCGACATTCCGTTCGTGCGCCAGCTCTCCTGGATTGCCGCACTGGCCTATTTCGCCCTGGCGGTGCCGAGGATCGGCTTTCGCGAGCACGCCCTGCTGGCGATCTGCTGCATCCTGACGCTCACGGTCATCGTGATCGGCCGCATGGAGGTGCTCGCGCGCGCGCTCGACCAGGCGGTGTTTCTCACCGCATTCATCCAGTTGCTCGGACTTCTGCGGGAGGCGGCGATCACCTCGCCCGCCATTCGCGACTGCGGCCTGCATCTGACCCGCCAGCCACCGCAGCGCCGCTATCTCGCCATTCATGCCGGCAGCCATCTCTTCGGCATGATCCTCAATTTCGGTGCCATCAGCCTGCTTGGCCCGCTGATTCAGGAAGGTGTCCGCGCCAGTGACGGCGACGAGCGGATCCGGGGGATCCGCGAGCGGCGGCAGCTTTCGGCGATGATCCGCGGATTTTCATGGATCGTGGTCTGGGCCCCCTCCTCGGTCACCCAGGCCCTGCTGCTCACGCTCTTTCCCGACGCCGATCCGCTGCGCTCGCTGATGCTCGGGATCGGCACCGCGCTCGTCATGATGCTGGTGGGCTGGTTCGAGGATCGCCACCGTTTCCGCAAGGCACCCCAGCGCCCGCGCGCGGATGCGGGCTCGCTGTCGCCGCGCACGCTGCGCCATCTGGCGGGCATCCTCCTCATGCTGCTCACCCTCACCTTCGCCATTCGCTGGATCGGCTCCGTCGCGACCGTTCAGGCGCTGATGCTGGCGGCGCCGATCGCCCTCACGCTGTGGGTATTCGTGCAGAATGGCGCGCTCGGACCCGTTCGCGGTGCCAGCGCGGTTCTCGGGCGCTGGCACAGGGTGCTCAAGGTCGCGCTTCCCGCAGGCGCGCGGGAGGGCGTCATGCTCGGCGCATCCGGCTTCATCGGCATCGTCACGGGCGCGCTCACGCCGGCCTCGACGATTGCATCCTTCATCGGCGATGCGGGAATAGACCCGGCCCTCTTCCTGTTCGCCCTGCCGCTCCTGATCCTTCTCGGCGGACAGATCGCGCTGTCGCCGGTGATGATGGTCGTCTTTCTCGGCTCGGTGATCGCCGCCTTCCCGCATCCGCCGGCCGATCCGGCGCTCGTCGCCTTCGCGCTGTCGAGCGGTTGGGCGCTGACCATGACCGCGGCACCCAATGCCACCGGCGCGCTGATGCTCAGCCGCATCACCGGCATTCCGTCCACCACCCTCACATGGCGCTGGAACGGCCGCTTCACGCTGATGGCGCTGGCGTTCCTGTTCGCGGTCTTCTTCACGATGACGCGAGGGTAGTGGTGCATCAAGAAAGGTGGAATGGCCCGGATGATCGCGCATTCGTGCTCGCGCCGCAGGTGAAGCGGTGTCACCGGAAGGCGAACGGGAACCCGTGGATATTGACAGCCGCGCCCATCAATGTTGATACCGGCCGCAATTCCCGCGCCCGGACCTGTCGCCGGGCGGTGTGACCTTCACGGCCCCGAACGCATGCAGGTGTCCATGACGGATGAAGAACCTTCCGGAAATTCCCGCCCGCTGGTGACCATCGGCATTCCCGTGTTCAACGGTGCAGCCTATCTCGAGGATGCCGTCCGCTCGGCGATGAACCAGACCTTCACCGATCTGGAGATCGTCGTCAGCGACAATGCCTCGACCGATTCGACGCCGGCCATCCTCGAACGGCTCGCCGGCGAGGACAGGCGCATCCGCGTCTTCCGCAACGAGACCAATCTCGGTGCCGCTCCGAACTACAATCGCTGCCACGAGGAAGCGCGCGGTGTGTACTTCAAGTGGCTCGCGCATGACGACCGGATGAAACCCGGTTATCTCGCGGCGATGATCGAGACGCTCGAAGCCCATCCCGAAGCCGTGCTCGTCAACGCCATCACCGACTATATCGATGACAATGGCGACCGTTTCGCCACCTATGACAGCGAACTCCGCAAGGCGTCCGGTGACGATCCGGTCGCACGCTTCGCCGAGATGGTGTTGCGCTCGCATTCCTGTGTCGATTTCTTCGGCGTCTGCCGGATGGAGGCGCTCGACGGGTCGCTGCTGCACGGGCCGTTCCACGGTGCCGACCGTGCGTTCCTCGCCCAGATGGCACTGCGCGGCCGTCTCCTGCAGGTCCGTGAACCGCTCATCGAGATGCGCGAGCATTCGCAGCGCTATACCCGCATCCAGCAGAAGGTCCGCGATCGCGAAGGCTGGCATGACGCACGCCGCAAGCGCGGCTGGAACCTGCCGACATGGCGGCTCTATGGCGAATATGTGAAGATGGTCGCTTGCGAAAGACTGACCTCTGGCCAGCGTCTGCGCGCCTTCGCCGTCCTGCTGCGCTGGTGGGTCTCGAACTGGAATGCCGTCCGCGCCGGAGTCGATATCGTTTCGCTGGCCTTTCCGGGCCTGCCGGCGCTGGCCGAACGGGTGAAGATCCGGATCTTCGGCCTTGCGCCCGGCCATTACGATCTGGGCAACAGGGATCCTGTTCCGGGCAAGGATGCCGTAACCGGAAGCCGATAGGACGATGCAGTTTCCGGGTATGACATCCGCGCTATGCACGAACGGCGATATGTCAAGACCACCTGCTTGCCGGATCAATCTGTGGTTGAGGTAAAATGATCTGCAACCCGGCCTTCGGGCCTGTACACACCGGGATTTTTCCGCCTGAACGGGGGTCGGGCGGCAAAAATCGCGAAACACCAGTGTAGTTCGATGACATGCAGCCTTTTTGCAACATGGCTCACCCATTCAACGGAGAGTCGAATAGTTAATTGGATCTGGGGCCGTTCATCGGGGCAGCATTCCGTGCTAACAAGTCTTCGATCGATGCGCTCCGGCCGCCCCCGCCCGGAGCGCATGAACTGGTTGGGTCACTTTTCCGATTCCACGGGACTTCCGGCATATGCCTTATCGCATCGCTGTACTGGCTGCATGTCCTTTCCCCGCGCGTCGCGGCACGCCACTGCGGATCGAACGCCTGACGGAAGCCCTCATCGAGCGCGGTCATGATGTCGAGGTCATCTCCTACCATCTGTGCGATTCGCCGGCCCGCGGCGACTATCCCGTGCACCGGATCTACGGCCGCGCCGATGTCGAGCCACTCGGACCCGGCCCGACCTGGCGAAAGCTCGCATTCTACGATCCGGCGCTGGTTCGCCTCGCGCGCCGTGTGCTGCGCGGCAAGTCCTTCGACCTGATCCACGCACATCACTATGAGGGCCTGATCGCCGCCCGCCTCGCCAGCCGTGGCATGAAGGTGCCGATCGTCTACGATGCCCACACGATGCTCCATTCGGAGCTTCCGAGCTACGCACCGCGAGTCCTTGCCGCTCCGGTCCGCATGCTCGGCAACTGGCTCGACCGGGTCATCCCGGCCATGGCCGATCATGTGCTTACCGTTACCGAGGATCTGCGCCAGAGGCTCGTCGACCGGCACGGCATGAGGCATGACAGCGTCGATGTCGCCATGAACGGCGTCGAGTTCGAGCATTTCTCCACCGGCGCCGAACGTGAGCCCGAGGCGCCCGGCCGGGTGATCTACACCGGCACGCTCGCCGGCTATCAGGGCTTCGATCTGCTGCTGGATGCCTTCGCCCTCGCGCTGAAGGAACGTCCGGACATGCGGCTGACGGTGGCGGCAAGCTCGCCCTTCGACCCGTTCGAGGATCATGCACGGGAGCTCGGCATTCGCGGTGCGATCGACCTCGAGGCGGACAGCTTCGCGAAACTGCCCGAACGTCTCGCGACCTCGGCCATTGCCGTGCTGCCGCGCGGCGAGTGCGACGGCATTCCGCAAAAGCTCCTCAACTACATGGCGGCGGGCAAGGCCATCGTTGCCTGCGAGGGTTCGGCCAAGCTGCTCGAGGATGGCGAGAACGGTCTCGTCGTAGCCAATGGCGACAAGCGGGCCTTCGCCGATGCACTCGTCCGCCTGCATGACGACCGCTCGCTGGCGGCGCGCCTCGGATCCGCCGCGCGTGTCCATGTCGTCGCCAATTGCAGCTGGGACCGCACGGCGCAGATCTGCGAGGTCGCATACAGGCGGCTGGCTACGGGTTCGCGGGCGGCACGCGCACCCCGCGCGCCCCACCAGCAGCGAAGTTCGCATTCATGGTCCGAAGGCGACGATGAACGTCGACGAGCGGTGACCTGAACCTCCGTCACCCGACGGCACCGAACGAACACCCCACCTCGCCGGCGGTGCCGGCAACCAGACTCGTTTCAGGGCTTTCCTCGAAGCCGGCATCTGGATACCGTGGTATCGGAATGTCGGGTTGGCGTGCTCCGTCGGGAGCGCGCATCGAAAAGGGGGAGGAGACGCGCCATGCGTGTCATTGCGAGCGGGCTGCGATTTCCGGAAGGTCCGGTAGCACTGGAGAACGGTGATGTGGCTCTCGTCGAGATCGAGCGGAAAACCGTCACGCGGGTGACTGCCGGCGGTACGACCGAGGTGATATCGCAAACCGGAGGCGGGCCGAACGGACTCGCGAGGGGTGCCGATGGCGCCTTCTATGTCACCAACAATGGCGGCTTCGAATTTCACCATGACGAGCACGGCATCCGCCCCACCGTCGAGGCGAAGGACTATGCGGGCGGCCGCCTCGAACGGGTCGATGCGGCAACCGGCGAGGTTCGCCGCCTCTATGACGATATCGGCAATGGCCATGCGCTCAGGGGTCCCAACGATCTCGTCATCGACCGCGACGGCGGCATCTGGTTCACCGATCTCGGCAAGCGCCGCGAGCGCGATCTCGACTATGGCGCCATCTATTACGCGGCAGGCGATGGCAGCTCGATCGAGGAGGTGATCCAGCCCTTCATCAGCGCCAACGGAATCGGTCTTTCACCCGACGAGAAGACGCTCTATGTCGCCGAGACCGAGGGTGGAAGGCTTTGGGCATTCGACATCGAGGCGCCGGGGCGGGTAAGAAAACATCCCTGGCCGAGCCCGCACGGCGGACGGCTCGTCTACACCGCCGGCGGCAGCTTCCAGCGCTATGACAGCCTCGCCGTCGAGGCGGACGGCAATATCTGTGTCGCCACCCTGATGGATGGCGGCATCAGCGTGATTTCGCCGAGCGGAGACCTCGTGGAGTTCGTCGTCATGCCGGATCGCTACACCACCAATATCTGCTTTGGCGGAGCGGACATGCGCACGGCCTACATCACGCTCTCGCAAGGCGGCCAGCTGGTTGCCGTCGAATGGCCGCGCCCCGGACTCAAACCGAATTTCTCCGGTCTTTGAGCAAGGGAGCGGCGGAACCTGCATGGCCCGGTCCGCAATCCTGCCGGCGCTGATGGTCGCACTCGCCGGCTGTTCGCCCTATCCCGAGCCACCCGATCCGCCACTGGATCCAACCACCATCGAACGGACGGGACGTCCCAATGATTACCTCGTCTGCGCCGCCGGCAGCTGTTCGGCCGATATCGATGCGGAGGCGCCGGTGGTGCAGGCCGAAGCGGACGATCTGTTCCGGGCATGGCTCACGGCGATCGAACATCTCGGGCGCGTGCGCATCGTCGATACCGATCCCGGTGCCGGACTGATCCATGCCGAACAGCGATCGCGCTATCTGCGCTTCGTGG
>JAGREZ010000342.1:1860-5222 GCA_020446285.1 Geminicoccaceae bacterium | reverse complement strand
GCTTCGCTGAATGAGGGGGGAAGAGGTCTTGAATTTCGATTTCATCGTGGTCGGTGCCGGAATCGCCGGGGCGTCGGCCGCAGCTGAACTGGCGGACGGGTACAGGGTGGCCCTGATCGAGCGGGAGAGCCGTCCGGGCTACCACACCACCGGCCGATCCGCCGCCGTCTATCTCAAATCCTACGGCAATGCCGTCATCAAGGCGATGACGGCCGCGAGCGAGGCCTTCTACCACAACCCCGACAAGGGGTTCAGCGAGGTGCCGCTACTGCATCCGCGCGGCATGATCATGATCGCCCGGCAGGACCAGCTGCATCGGGTCGAGGAGGAGCTCACACCCGTTCTTCCCTTCGTCGCCGATGCGAGGCGCCTCGACGGCGATGAGATCCGCGCCTTCGTCCCGCAGCTGCGCAAGGACTATGTCGCCGGCGGCTTCCTCGATCCGCAGGCCGAAGACATGGATGTCGATGCCATCCTGCAGGGCTTCCTTCGCCGCTTTCGAAAGCGCGGCGGCCAGTTGCTGACCGACAGCGAGCTCACCGGACTCGAGGCGGAAGACGATGGCTGGCGGATGACGACGAGGGGAGGAGAGCTGGTCGCGCCGGTCGTCATCAACGCCGCCGGCGCATGGGCCGACGAGGTGGCGAAACTGGCCGGGCTCGATCCGCTGGGCCTGATCCCCAAGCGGCGGACGGCCTTCATCGTCGATCCGCCGAAGGATACAGGCTGCGCCGGCTGGCCCGTGATCGCCGATATCGATGAACAGTTCTATTTCCGCCCCGAATCGGGCGGGCTATTCTGCTCGCCGGCCGACGAGACCCCCTCGCCGCCCTGCGACGCGCAGCCCGAGGAACTGGATGTCGCCATTGCCGCCGACCGCATCATGAAGGCGCTGGATATCGAGATCCGCCACATTCGCCGAAGCTGGGCCGGACTTCGCACCTTCGCCCCGGACAAGACCCCCATCGTCGGCTTCGATCCCCGCGCACGCGGGTTCTTCTGGCTCGCCGGCCAGGGCGGTTACGGCATCCAGACGGCACCGGCCATGGCGGCGCTGTCGGCGGCGCTGGCAAGCGGAACATCGCAAACGCGGATCGCGGGCGATATCGTCGAGGCAATGAACCCGCAGCGCCTCATCGATTCCCGCTGAGTTCCCCCCATGCGCGCGCGTAAGTCAGCGTGGCAGCACGAAGGGAGCGCCGGCGCCCCAGCCATGCACGCTGTCATGCGCCCGCACGAGGACATGATCGATGTCGCCGGGAAGGACGATGCCATCCTGCGAGCGGGTGAACGGCTGTTCGTCGTCATGCGGATGCAGGAGGATGCGTTCGCCGAGAACCGTGCCGTCGGGAGCGACGACCTGCCACTTGTCGGCATAGTGGTCCCAGCCCGCATCGGCGTGGCGCACGGTGACATCGAAACGCCAGCCGTCACCCTTGCGGATCGCGCTGACCGCTTCGATGGAAGCCTCCCCCGCCCCGGCGGTCGCGGCCAGCCCCACCACAAGGCAGACGGCCAGACAAAAGGCCGGGAGCATGATGCGAACGATACGAGGCGCAATCCACAGTTGCAGGTGCATGTCCAGGAATCCCTCCGCATTCTGGAATGATCACGAAATAGTGAATCTTTTGAAAACAATAATTTAGAGAATTTCAATAAAATTCCGGGCAGTGTGTTTAACGCATGCTCCCGCATTGCACAAGAATTTTATTATGGCATTTGCAAGACGATTTCATTACACTCGCTTCGTTGGTTCTGAAACAGCAGGAGGTTACGAGTCCGATGTCCTTGCAAGAGCATGCCGTCAGTCTCCGCAGCAAACATGCGCGTCTCGAACAGCTCATCGACGACGAACAACACAGGCCTCTTCCCGACCAGACGACTCTTGCGAAACTCAAACGTGAAAAACTCCGCGTGAAGGACGAACTGGAACAGATGCAACACAGCGCCACCGACAGCGTGCCCGCGATGGGTTCGCAGGTCGCCAGCTGATTGACCGAGGGGCCGCGCAAGCGGCCCTTTCCTTTCCATCATATTCGGGTGACATTTTCCCTGAATTTTTATGAAAATTTACCTACCATCATTCCATGACCTAACCAACCGCCCCTGCCCGTCTCGTGTTGCGGAAAACGGGCCGGGTGGTCTCGTTGCGGCTTCCTCCGCAAACCGTCCGTCGGTCTCAGAGAAGTCCGCGTGATGCGAGGTTGCGCGTCAGGGCCGTGGCGCCGAAGGTCCAGGGCGGCGCCTTGTCGGATGTCGTCACCCGGTTGACGAGCGAGCCGAGATGCCGGCTTGCGATCGTCACGATGTCGCCGGCCTTGTGGGTGAAGCCCTCGCCCTCGACGTCGCGGTCTTCCGTCGGCGCGAACATCGTTCCGCAGAACAGGATGGCGCCGTCGGGATATTGATGCGCCTTGCCCATCATCGCCTCGACGAGATCGGCCGGGTCGCGGCTGATCTCGCTCATGGAACTCGAACCGCTCAGCCTGAAGCCGTCTTCGCCCGAAACCTCGAGATCGACCCGCTCGTTGCGGATATCGTCGAGACCGAAACTGTCATCGAAGAGGCGGATGAATGGCCCGATCGAGCAGGACGCGTTATTGTCCTTCGCCTTGCTGAGAAGCAGCGCGCTCCGGCCTTCGAAGTCGCGCAGATTGACATCGTTGCCGAGCGTGCCGCCGACGATACGCCCCTTCGAGGACACGACAAGCACGACCTCGGGCTCCGGATTGTTCCAGTTCGATCGCGGATGCAGGCCGATCCAGTCGCCATGCCCCACCGAGCTCATCGGCTGCGCCTTGGTGAAGATCTCCGCATCAACACCGATCCCGACCTCGAGATATTGTGACCACAATCCCTGCTCGATCAGGTGCTCCTTGAGCTTGAGCGCACTGTCGGAGCCCGGCCGGACCGAGCGCAGGTCGCCACCGATCAGGCTCTCGACACGCTTGCGGATATCGAGCGCACGCGCGGCATCGCCCCGTGCCTGCTCCTCGATCACCCGCTCGAGCATGCTCTTGACGAAGGTCACGCCTGCGGCCTTGAGCGCCTGCAGATCCACCGGTGCCAGAAGCCGTGGCGCGCCGACATCATCGCTGACGGTGGAGCGCAACAGTTCGTCGAGGGTCAGCAGGGTTTCGCCCGTCGCTTCCCTTGCCGCGGAAGCGGGATCCGCGTGATCCAGAAGTTCGCCCATGAGCGGAAACGTCGATGACAGGTCGTGGAGCCCGTCCTCCCCGACCCGGACCACATGCGGCCCGTCATCGAGCCGGATGCGGCCCACCAGCGTTCCGGCACAACCATCACCGGGAAGTGTCCCCGCCTCGCTCAGTTCGAATGTCATGGATTTCCCCCCAATCCGA
>JAGREZ010000342.1:0-1817 GCA_020446285.1 Geminicoccaceae bacterium | reverse complement strand
TTCTGCACCTTGCCCGTGGATGTCTTGGGCAGCGGGCCGAAGACGAAGGTCTTCGGCACCTTGTAGCCGGCGATATGCTCGCGGCAATGGCGTTGCAGCTCCCCGGCATCCGCCGAGGCTCCGGCCTTCAGCGTGACGAATGCGCATGGCGTCTCGCCCCAGCGCTCGTCCGGCCGGGCGACGATGGCCGCCTCGAGTACCGCCGGATGACGGTAGAGCGCACCCTCGACCTCGATCGAGGAGATGTTCTCGCCACCGGAAATGATGATGTCCTTGGAACGGTCGCGGATCTCGACATAGCCGTCGGCGTGGCGGACGGCGAGGTCGCCGGTATGAAACCAGCCGCCGGCGAAGGCCGCAGCACTTGCCTGCGGATTCTTCAGATAGCCCTTCATCACGTCATGACCGCGCATCATGATCTCGCCGAGCGTGGAACCATCGTCCGGCACCTCGCTCATGGTTTCGGGATCCATCACCGCAAGCCCCTCGAGCACCGGATAGCGCACGCCCTGGCGCGCAAGCCTGTCAGCCCTCGACGAACTGTCGAGCCCGGCCCACTCATCCTGCACCGCACAGACGGTCGCGGGGCCGTAGACCTCGGTGAGACCGTAGACATGGGTAACCTCGATCCCGATCCGCTCCATCTTCTCCAGCACGGCCGCCGGCGGCGCGGAGGCGGCGGTCATCATGCGAACCTTCTGGTCGAAGGGCTGTCTCTCCTCCTCGCCGGCATTGACGATCATGCTCATGACGATGGGCGCGCCGCAGAGATGGGTGACGCCATGCCCGGCGATGGCGCGATAGATCGCCCCGGCCTCGACGCGGCGCAGACAGACATGGGTGCCGGCCTGCAGGCAGATGGTCCAGGGGAAGCACCAGCCATTGCAATGGAACATCGGCAAGGTCCAGAGATAGACCGGTGCATGGCCCATTCCCCATGTGAGGACGTTGCCGACGGCATTCAGATAGGCGCCGCGGTGATGATAGACGACACCCTTGGGATGCCCCGTCGTTCCCGATGTGTAGTTGAGGGAAATCGCCTGCCATTCGTCAGCCGGCAGGAGCGGCTCGAACGCCTCGTCGCCGGATGCGAGGAATTCCTCGTAATCCGTACCACCGAACGGTGCGAAGGCGCCACCGGCCTCGGGATCGTCGATGTCGATGACCTCGACCGGACGCTGAACCTGCGACAGTGCCTCGCGGACGATGGCGGCGAACTCGCTGTCGGCGAAGAGAATGCGGGTCTCGCTGTGATCGAGGATGTAGGCCAGCGTCGCCGCATCGAGACGATAATTGAGCGCATTCAGCACCGCACCGGCCATCGGCACGCCATAATGGACCTCGACCATCGCCGGGATGTTGGGAGCGATGATGGACACCGTATCGCCCGGCACGATCCCGCGCCTCGCCAGAGCCGAGGCCAGCCGCCGGCAGCGCTGGCGCAGTTCGCCGTAGGTTCGCTTCAGCGGACCGTGAATGACGGCGGTGCGCCCTGGATAGATGTCGGCACTGCGTTCGAGAAAACCGAGCGGCGTGAGCGCGGCGAAATTGGCGTCATTGCGATCGAGATCGCGCTCGTAGGCGGACTCTTGCGGATGCCGACAGGTGCGTGTCATCGAACCCCTTGTTCCTCCCTGAGCGGCTCGCTCTAAAGGCGCGCCACGATCGCCACCCCTTCATCCTTCATATCAGCGCAAGGAAAGGGCTGGAAGGGGGTCATCCCGCCAACGGCAACGACCCCGCGGATGCGGGGCCGTCACGATCGGGTCGGAATGCGGTTGAGGAGGAGTGCGGCAGTCGCGCGCGGTTCAGCGCGC
>JAGREZ010000341.1 GCA_020446285.1 Geminicoccaceae bacterium | reverse complement strand
CCGCCGCGATCGCTCTTTCCCGGTCCGTCCCCACCGGTTCGGCGGCGGTGACGTCGACGCTTGCGATATCGACCCCGACGGCAACAGGATCCGCCCGGCTGACGGTCTGGGCCGGACGGACCTCGATCTCCTGCGAAGGCCGGGCCGCCATAGCGGCTGTCGTCGGAGGCGATGCGGACGATGCGGGAACGCCGCTTGCCACGACCGGCCTTGCCGTGACGATTTCGGTTATGGGTGGCGCGGATGGTGCTGCCGGACCGGCTGCCTGAACATCGAACGACATTGCGGCGACCGGGGCGACCGGGGGTGTGGCTTCGATCGTTCCAGCTGTTATTGCTGCTCCCGATGCGCTCTGGATTGCCGGTCTTGGGCCTGCCGCGGAAAGAGGCGGGCTGGCCACGGAAAGATTTGCCGCAAACGCCGGAGCGATCGTCGGGGCTGCCGAAACGGCGGCGATTGCGGTTGCTGCTGCTGCCGGGAGTGAGGGGGCGACCATTCGCGCTTCGGTGGGTTGGAGCTCGGCTGCGGGAAGAAACGGTGCGGGGGGTGGGGCGGCTCCCGAAGGCGTCGTGAAACCGGGCAGATCCGGCAGGGATCCGCTCAATGCCAGACCGTGGATCGCCAGCGCCACAACTGCGGCGGCGCTCCATTGAAGCGGTCCCGGTTCCGCTCCCGTCATTGCCTTGTGACCGCAAGTTCGACGGTTTCGACACCAAGGCGGCGCAGGTCCTCCACGAGGGTGAAGAGACGCGACGCCGTGAGGTTCCTGTCGGCGTGAAGAACGACCGTCTGCGGGCGGTTTTCCTCGACCCAGGCGCGCAGCGCTTCCCGTGAAAGGATGGCGGTCCGGCTCGCCATCTCGTCCGCACTCGCGAACAGGAGCGGATGTCCGGGATCCGCACCCTCCGCCGACCGGCTTTCGGCAAGGTCGACCGTGAGCGGGCCGGGGATCTCGATCGCCGAGGTCAGGAGAACGAAGATCAACAGGAGAAAGACGACATTGATGAGCGGCAGTGTCGGCTCGCCCGTGCGCCGGGGCGGCAAGGCGGGATATCGTCTGCGGCCGGTACGCATCAGTCTCTCGCGGGTGCGAGATAGGAAAGGCGATCGATTCCCTCCGCCCGCAGCGAATCGATCGTTTCGACCATCGTGCCGATGGCGAGATCCGGTGCCAGACGCAGGACCACAAGCGTGTCGGGATCGACCGAGCGCGCGAGCGATCCGGCGTCGAGCGTCGAACCGCCGACATTGAGGCTGCCATCCGTCTCGACGATCACCAGAACGGAAGGCCGCGGCTCCTGTGCTATTGCGGCATCGCCTGTCATGTCTGCCGGACCGTCGGCGCGCGCCAGGGTGATGCGGCCGTCCTGTTCGAAACGGCCGGCCATGACGAAGAAGATGAGCAGGATGAAGACGACGTCGATGAGCGGTGTCAGGGAGACGGTGCGGCGTCGTCGTTGCGCGGGGCTAGATAATCGTTGCTGCATGGTCGCGCCGTGCAAGCGACAGTTCGAAATGATGGTGCAATGCCCGGGTGATCGTGTCCTCCATGGTAATCACGAGGGCCTCGATCCGGGCTTCGAGCCATGCAAGTGTAATGCTCGCGAGGATCGCGACCACAAGGCCGCCCGCCGTGGTCAGCAGCGCCGTGGCGATGCCGCCGGCAAGAAGTCCGGGCTCGACACGGCCCGAGGCGGATTGCAGTTCGCCAAAGGCGTCGATCATGCCGAGCACTGTCCCGAGAAGGCCGAGCAGCGGGGCGATGGTGGAAAACAGTTCGAGGGTCCGCAGCCATCGGCGGAGCGATGCGAGCTCGTTGCGGGCGCGGCGGTCGATCTCTTCTTCGAGGCGATCCTGTGCCCAGTCCTTTTTCTGGTCGGCGATGGTCTCGAGAATGCGGGCAATGGGATTGCGGACGGAATCGAGTATGCGATGAGCGTCGGCCGGCGTTCCCTCCTCGAGTGCCCTGAGCGCCGGCGGAATGAAATCGCTGCGACCGATCTCGCTCGCCCTGAACTGCCACAGTTTTACCAGCGCTACCGTCACCACGAACAGCGACATGAGGATCAGGATGACGAGGACCGGCCCCCCGCGAACGGCAAGATCCAGCGGCTGGCTCAGTGACAGTTCCACCGCATCTACTTTCGCAGTTCGGCGGGCGCTTTCGAGGAGAGGGTAATTCCGTTCGCACATCCCTCGACCGGCTGGCCGGCGCTGGTGCAGGCGAGCACCTCATTGACCAGCACGCTGGAGAGTGCGTCGCACGCACTGGTCATGTCGAAAAGCTTGACCGAGGTCTTCGATGCGGCGAGCGGAGCCAGCTCGATGGCGAGACGTTCGCCGATGATTCCGGTGGAATCGAAACTCACGAGATCGAGCTGGAAACTGTCGAGCCCGGATCCGGTGTCATTGGTGATGACCATGTAGACGCGACACCCCTGATCGATTGCCTCCAGCTTGTTGAGTTCGAGCGCAAGACCCTCGGCGAATGCGTCGGCTGCGGGCAGGGCTGCCAGCATCGCCGCACCGGTCAGGAAGGCCCGCCCGATTCTGTGGCTGATCGTCATCCTTCAGAGCTCCCCATTCATCGCAAAGACGTGTTACAACAGGTTGTCGCATCCATGGCGGCGGCAGTTTGCGCGGTACGATCGATTTCCGCAACAGGAGAGCGATATTCCGTGTTGCCGAAGAGCCGTTTGCGTTTTCGGGAATGAATCGATAAATCGCGTTTTGGTAGAAAATCAAGCGAACGATTGATGAAAGCCGCGAACAGTTACAATAGAACGAAAAATATCAGTAACTTTGCGGATGATGCAGGAATGCAACAAGATTAGTGAGTTCAAAGCGAAAAGCACGGGGGCCTTCTCGCAAGAAGGCATGTGCGCGCAAAATATTATGCTCGTGGTCGACCAGCTCTTGTTTTCCGTCAATCCGAAGGCTAGCGTTTATTGCGATGGAAGTTGATTGACAATTCGACCTGTACGGGACGCCTCAAGGTGAACACAAGATGGTAGTATCACGCGCGAGTTGCGCGCGCTGCGATTTCGCGAGTTCATCGAATTCACAGGCAATCGCTGTACTGTTGGTCTTTCCGGGAGCCGGCCGATGAGCAAGGACCTCGCTACCGAACGCCTGAGCTCCGGTGGTTCGGGGCTTTCCGGGGATTTTTCCGACAAGCGCGATTTTCATCAGCCGCTGAGTTCCTCCGAGGAGAGTCTCAAACGCGCGGTGGACCTCGTTCTCGGCTGTCTGCTGCTGTTGTTCGTGCTGCCGCTGATGCTGCTCGTGGCCGTCCTGATCAAGCTCGATTCGCCGGGACCCGTCTTCTTCCGGCAGGATCGCGTGGGACGTTGGGGCGAGACCTTCACCATCCTGAAATTCCGCACGCTCTTCGATGACATGTGTGACGAGGCGGGACGGCATCAGGCGACGATCCATGATCCCAGGGTCACGCGGGTGGGTCGCTGGCTTCGCCGTACCAGCATCGACGAGCTGCCGCAGCTCGTGAACGTCGTCCATGGTGACATGTCACTCGTCGGGCCGCGTCCGCATGCGCCGGCTACCGAGGTGGAGGGACGGCCGTTTGCCGAAGCCCTTCCGCAATACGAGAAGCGTCACTGCGTGAAACCCGGCCTCACCGGGTGGGCGCAGGTCCATGGCTGGCGCGGGCCGACGCCGACGCTGAAATCGCTCGAGAACAGGCTGGCATACGACCTCGAATATATCGAGATCTGGTCGATGCCGCTCGATGCGTACATTCTCCTGCGCACGCTCGGCGTTCCCTTTTCGAGCCCCGCCGGCCGCGTGGATGGCTCGGCCGGCAAGGCGGGGCTCAACGTGTCGTCGGACGACCGGCAAGATAACCGAGAACAAGAGCCGTAGGCCCGATCGTCGCGTGCATCGAATATTCGCTCACCGGAACGAACGAGGGAAAGCCGATATACATTTCGTGTATCGGCCACGCCTTCGGATAGGGCGGTGACATGAGGCGGCTCGCGACCTCGATCGCCCGGTGATCCCGGCGCGTCCAGTCATAATGCCCGAAGAGCGTGATTCCGGCCGGAGGTGTCTTGTCCTCGAGGGCGAGCATGTCGACGATCAGAGGTGCGCGCGGAGGATTGGGCCCGAGGCCGGTCATGTAGGTCATGTCGAGAGGATTGGCGCCCAGACCGAACAGGGTTTCGCCGATGATCGCCTGAAGATAACGTGTGTCGCCGGTAAGCGCGTGGGCCTGCACGAAAACATCGGCGGCATCCGCCGGAACGGTCGAGGTGTAGCTGTAGCCATAGGGGCGGTGCGGGTCGACCGTCTGGCCGAAACCGCCGGCGGGTGCCGCGAGAAGGCTGTCCGCCCGGTCGATGATCGCATCCGCCGCGTTCCGCCTCGTCTGGGGGTCACCATCCCCGACCCACATGGCATAGCTGAACCCGGCATCGATCTGGCGTTCCTTCCAGTTCTGCCGCGCGGAGGTGCGGTAGCTCGTGGTCTTCAGGAAGACATCGTGAAAGTGCTCGTCGCCGCTCAGCCGATAGAGTTCGAGTGCGGCGAGGTTGCGCGCCTTGCCGATCGCGCGATTGCGGCGTTCGAGGTCGCCCTTGTGCGCTTCGGCCCAGTTGAATGCTGCGGCGGCACGATCCGCCAGTGTCCGCGCGCGCGATGGATCGAAGGGGGCGAGCAGTCTCGCGGCACGCGCCGCCGCGGCTGCGAATGTCCAGCTCGACCAGGGGTCGGCTGCATAGACATAAAGGTTCTGGCTCTCCGTCCAGCTGCTCTCGCCGAATTGCGGATGACCGGCCGACTCGATGCCGCCGGACACGCCGCCATCGGCATCCTGCAAACGCGCATAGAGATCGATGCTCCAGAGTGCCTCGTCGAGAATGTCCGGAATGTCGTTGGCGGATTCCGGAATGTTCAGATCCAGTGATGCGAGACCGTCGCGCAGTTCGAGAATCATCATGAGGTCGAGTGCGACGCCGAGTTGATGGATACGGCGATCCCAGTCGCCGGCATCGTGCCATCCGCCCCATGCGCCCGCGACCGTTTCTCCGGTGGCCTGCGCCGTGAGTGCCTTGAAACTGTTCTGCTTGCGCAGATTGAGGCCCATGGAGGTGTCCATGAGTGTGGCCTTCGAGCGATAGGCGCGAAATCCGTCATCGGGATGCAGGGAACGTGGCCGCCGCCACTGCGTCCATGGCGGGCCGAGTTCCATGCCGCTGCGCTGGTTGAGGAACCCCTGCATCGCCGTTCGGAATGTCGAAAGCCAGACTTCATCCGAGATCGTGAAGGGGAAGGAACAGGTGAGCGAAATGCAGACCCGGTAATTGCCCGGACGGGCAAGCCCGGAAAAGTCGAGGCGATAGACGGGAGCCGCGTCGAGAGCGGGCGGTTCACCAGCCGACGTCCGGCGCTCGGCCCGTCCTTCGAAGACAGTTACGCCCGAATCCGTGTCGACCACGCGAAAGCGGGCGTCGGCGGAAAGTTCCGTTCCCCGGTCCATCCGTCCCCCGGCATCACTGCCACGCCAGAGCGAATAGTAGGCGGCCTTGAGCGGGTCATCCGGGGCAAAGCCCGTATGGGGTGCGTGAATGGCGGCGCCGGATATCGAATGGGGAACGAGAATGTCGTCACCGCCGGATCGCATCGCGACGTTGAAGGTTGCCGGAACCTCAAAGCTCTCGTCGAGCTCCAGAACGATCCGGTGCTCCAGAATGAAGGCGAACTCGAAACGTCCGAGCCTGGCTGTGTCGACGATCCGTGTCTTGCGCCATATCTCGCGGATGCGAAAGGGGGGAGTTGGCTGCCGGCCGCTTTCGTCGAGGATGCGATAGGCCGCCGGATCACCGGCACCTCCCTCATTGAAGAATGTATCGAGCCGATCGACGCCGGGACAGGCGAATGTCAGATAGCGATTGCCTTCCTTGCCCGCCAGCTGGCCGAAATCCCGGCCATTCCTGCGGATCAGGCCATTCTTCGCGATCCAGTCGGACGGATCCGGCACATATTCGAGTTGCATCGCCCGTGTCAGGAATTCGCCGGTCTCGATGGTGATGCCGATCCGGTGCGGACCGAGCGCGTACGTCACAGCGCGTCGCACGGCTCCGGGATGGTCGGGTTTGGTGATGGACGTTAACCTTGTTTCATCGCAGAATTCGGCGTTCGCGGCTGGCGAACCGACGAGAAGGAGCATCATGACGAGCGATGCGGGCATCGAAACCCTGAAGACTGTGCGGAACGAGGCCGCCATCGCGATCGTCATCGCCGCGCGCAATGTCGAGACGTTCATCGAGGATACCCTTTCCAGTGTCTTCAGCCAGACATTCGCCGGTTTCGAACTCGTCGTCGTGCTCGATCGCTCCACCGATCGGACGGCCGGGCGCGTCCGTGCTTTCGCCGATGACCGGCGCATGCAAGTGGTCGAGCGGGAATGCAGCGGCGTCAGCGATGCACGCAATGCCGGTCTTGAACTCATCGAGGCGCCTTTCGTCGTGTTTCTCGATGGCGACGATATCATGGCGCGCGACGCACTGGAGGCTTTTCTGTCGGCATTCCGAAAGCACCCGGACGCGGTTGCCGTCGTCGGCGCCCATGTGAAGATCGACGAGGCCGGCCATCCCATCGACGGCGAGGGTTCGACCGACAGGCCCGGTTTTGGCCGTGGCAGGGCGCTCGAACAGCTGCTCCGCCGCAACACGATCGTCAATGGCGGTGCGATCGCCATGCGCAGCGACATCGTCCGCGAGGCCGGCGGTTTCGATATCGGTCTCAGACAGGGAGAGGATTGGGAATTGTGGTGCCGTGTGGCATGTCGGGGCGATTTCGCGACGCTCGGGCAGAAACCGGTGCTTTTCTATCGTCAGAGGCGCTCAAGCGCGACCGCGCTCGTGACGGTGGAAATTCGTCCCGACGATCCGGCCATCAACAAGATTTTCGCCATCGGCGAGGTTCATTCGAACCTGTCCGCGAATGAACTGAAACGCCTCTACCGGAATGCCTCGATCAGCAGTTTCTGGGCAAGGGCGCGGACGGCACTCTATCAGGGGCAGAAGGCGCGTTTCGTCAGGCTTCTGCTCGTCGGGCTCTGGCGATATCCCGACAGCCTGTTCAAGGGGTTTCTTTTGCAGTTCCTCTTGCGGAAACTGCGCGTCCGACTGGGCTTCGACAGCACCACGAGTGCGGGTTGAGCACGCCCGTCACGCTTCGTCGTTCCCGAACAGCAGTTCCTCGAGACTTCCTGCCGACCATGCGAGGTGGCAGAGGCCCCGCATCGAGCGAACCGACGGTCCGGCGATGCCCGTGGCGCCGTTCGCCGCGCCGAACACCATCCATCCCGCAGCCTTGATGGCACGGCTCGCGATTCTTCCGTTTTTCCTGTCGATTCGCGCGATCGTCCTGCCCATGCGGCGATGCCGTCGAAAGAGCCAGGCCGCGGTTACCCGTTCGGGCGGGATCGTCTCGCTGACGATGGCATCGGCCGAGGTGACCGCACGCAGGCCCGCATCCATGGCGCGGCGAAAGAAATGCTCGTCCTCGCCGCCATGACGGTTGAAGGCCGGATCGAAACGCCAGCCATACCGGTCGATGACACTCTTGCGGACGAGCGCATTGTTGGTGGAAACATAGGGCGCCGGCTCACCCTCGCCGAAGGGGCCGAGTTCGAAGAAGCCGCCCCGCTCTGCCCAGCCGGGTGGCGTCTCCTGAAAATCCGGGTGAACCGGACCGGCTATGAGCGGTGCGCCGGTCGCTTCGGCCGTGGCCAGCAGGGAATCGAGCCAGAGCGGCGAAGGCCGTTCATCGTCATCGATGAAGGCAAACCAGTCCGCGTCCCCCGGCGTGGCGTCGAGCAGGGCATTGCGCGCATTCGCATAGCCGCGCTCGGGTTCGTGCGCGTAGATGACGGGAAATGGCAGCCGGGGACGCGCCGCCCCGATCTGCGCGCGCGCCGAACCGGTTTGCGAATTGTCGGCGATCACGAGCGTCAGCCTCGGCGCCCTTGTGACCTTTTGAAAGCGAAGTTCCGCGAGCCCGGTGAGCAGTTCGGCGAGGCCGGCGGGCCGATCCATCGTGCAGGCGCAGATCGCGACATGAACCGGAACCATAGGCGCCATGTTCATTTTCTCTCGGGCGCATTGTGCGCCCTTGTCCGCCCGAGCGCGCCGAGCACTCTCGTTCGAAGGCCGAAGGTGTCACTCGCGGCATAGAGGGCGAGAATGACGGCACCGGCGGGAACGAGCCAGAGCAGGCCGTGGAGGATGGACGTGCTCCGGCCGGCGATCAGCACGAACGGCAAGGCTGCAAGGCAGGAAAGGACGACCCGGACGGTGTCCCCGACTGGCCAGGGAAGATGGATCCAGCGCCGCGTGACCATGATCGAGACCGCGAGCACCGTGGCATAGCTGGCGATCGTGGCGATGGCGGCGCCGACGATACCGAGCGGGGGGATCAGGAGAAGGTTGAGTGGCAGGTTCAGGAGCGCGCCGCCGATGACGATGGCGGCATTCGTTCCGGCACGCTTGGGCAGGGTGAAACCGTAGGAGATGTAGTAGGACTGTATGCCCTGAAGCAGGCTGGCAAGGACGATCCAGGGGAGCACGCTTGCCGCACTCTCATGGAATGCCTCGCCGAAAAGGATCGATGAGACCAGCGGGGAGGCGGCGGCCATCACGATCGCCACCGGCAGGGAGAATGCGAGGCTGAGGGAGAGTTGCGCACGAATGGCCTCATGGCATTTGTCGTGTTCATCGTCAGCCCAGGAACCGAAGACATGCGGGGAATAGGCGAGAAATGCCGAGAGCATGAGCACACTCAGACTGCGCTGGGCGAGATCATAGGGTGCTGCATAGGCACCGGCCGCGTCGACGCCGATGAGCCATGCGATCAGATAGCGATCGGAAAGGCCGATGATCGTCCCGCCGATCCCGACGAGACCGAGCGGCAGGCCGAAGGAGGCGATGGTTCGCAGATGCGTCCTGTCGAAATGCAGTTCGGGCAGGCGCGCCGCGAAGAACAGGCGGGCGACAAGGAGCGGCAGCGCATTCGCCAGAAGCGCGCCGGCAAGAAGCCCGACGGCACCGAAGCCCGCCAGTGCGAGACCGGCGGAAATGACGAGCACACCGCCCGCACGCCCGAGGGTCAGCACCGCGTAGATGACCGGCTTCTTTTTCGCTTGCCAGCAGGCGAGCACGATCTCCATGGCGGCGTAGAGGAGGGTTATGGCGACAGCGAGGGCGAGGATTGCGCCATCGATCGACACGAGCCCGATTGCGACCGCGATGGCCACGATGAGGGTAAGCGCGATGGACACGACGAGGTAGCCTGCGAGTGCCGCCTCCAGCGTGGCGCGCGGCATGCCGTTCTTGCCCGGCACGAAACGCAGGACGGATGCCCGAAGCCACTGGTAGGCGACGGCGAAGATTCCGATCGCCGTGCTCATCACCAGTGTATAGACACCATAGGTTTCCGGCGGCACGAGCCGGGTAAAGACCGCGACCGCGAGAAGGGCGAACATGGCCGCGAGAACGCGGGTGGCGAAATAGATGCCGGCCGATCGCAACATTGTCGCCTACCCCCTTGCCATGTCTGCCGGGGCGGTGCGGAGACGCAGCCTGACATCGCGGGCGAGCAGGGCAATCATCGCCAGAAACAGGGACCAGAAGATGTTGTTCCTGTTGAGAAGTGCGGATTCGGTGATGTTGCGAAGGATGAACACGAGCAGGAAGACGAGCGGAAAGCTCGCGAACAGGTCATGCGGTTCGCGCGCGACCTTGACGAATGCCTTGAACAGGCCGGCGGCATAGACGAGGATCGTCAGGATGACGAGAACGATTCCGCCGCCGATCCATGTCTCGATGATGCCGTTGTGCGAATAGAAGGGGGCGAAGTGCAGGCGCGCTTCCATCTGGTCCATCCATGGAAGATCCTCCTGCCAGAACACGCCATAGCCGTAGCCCAGCCAGTAGCGATCCTCGACATAGGGCCAGACGAGCCGCCAGATGTCGACGCGGCTGGAGAGATTGGCATCCTTGCCGAGCGCCTCGAGCGCGAATTCGACGAGATTCGTCTGCCAGGCGATCAGGGCGAGCAGCGGAATCAGAAGCACGAAGAGCAGCAGGAAGAGGCGGGCGATCGCCGGCGTCTTCGCAAGGGCGAGGAAGAGGAGCATGAGTGCCACACTCGCGGCCGTCGTGACCAGCGATGTGGCGGAGGCCGATCCCAGAAGCAGGAGGAAGGAGAGGCCGAGCATTCCGGCAAGAAACCAGCGAAGCACCGCGCGGGCGTCGAAAATCGTGTAGCAGAGCAGCATGATCGCCAGTCCCATGCTGCCGCCGAGCTCGTTCTTGTGATTGTGGATCCCGATCCATGTGCCGGCCCACTGGGTCGAATGGTCGATGCCGATGGACGGAAGGGCAACGATGGCGATGGCGCTCAGGATGACATTGAGGATCATGCCCCACGCAACCAGCCGTACCAGCCGCGGGATCGCATGGTGCCAGCCGAGAAAGAGGGCGAAGACGGACGAGCCGACGAGGCCGATCGCGCGTTCGAGGCTTTCGCGGGGATCGAGTGACCATGCAATGGACAGGACCGGCAGGGCGATCAGCGCCATGACGAGCGGACAGGCACGAAGAAGACCGCCCGGCGTTCCGGTCGAAAGAGCGACGATGAATGCGGCGGCATACAGAACGAGATAGGACATCTGCACACCGGCGCCCAGTCCGGCGCCGCGCAGGGTGATCTCGAGAATGTCGCTGCTGAACACGAGAACCGTCGTCACGACCAGAAGATCGCCGAGGGAAATGCGGGCGGTCGGGGCCATCGGATCGGGTGTGGTCACATGGTCTCCGTCAACTCTGCGGGTGAGGGAAGGGATAGCTCCGCGCGTTCGTGAACGACACGGTAGCATCCCATGATGCGCATCTCGCTACGTCCCTTTCGCGTCCGGTCATTCGTCGACCGGGCGGCGACCGGCGCCGCGTTCGTGGCGCCACATATGCGCTCATAACGCAAGCCTTTCGATGACGGCGGGAATTTCGGTCTGGCCTCCCGGCCGCCGGCAAGTCTATTTTTGCCGGGGCAGGAGAAGCTTGCGCAAGTTACCAAAGGTGAAAGTGTTTGCTGGTCTATTATCCTAGAGGCTTTTCCGAGAGTCGATGGCGAGAGGCGAACGCACGAGGCGAACGCGCCGAGGCCAGTCACTGGGGGCTGCACCACGCCCGCTCGCTTGGCGTCGAAATCGTCTCGACGGATGATGCGCGACCCGGATTCGTGCTCGACCTCCTGCATCGTCTGGGGCACCGGCTGCTCGGCGTCGATCTTGCCCATCTGGTGAACAATCTGGACAAGGTGCGTGCGGCCGGCGAAATCTGGGCGATGAGCGAGCGCGAGCTGGTTCTGCTCGTGCTGGCCACGAGGCTGCGAAAACACCGCCCGATCCTGATCGGCGAAGCGGTCTGGCTCCTCGATGAATGGGCCGGCTACGGACCGCTTCGCCGGGCGATCGTCGGCTGGTGCCTCCGGCAGGCCGATGCGGTTCTCATCTGTGTCCGTGGCGGCGCCGAGGTTCTCGGCGGATTGCTGCCGGGTGTGCATGTCGTCCCCTATCGCTTCGGCGTACCGGCCGATGTTTTCCTCGATGTCAGGGAACAACCGGGACTCCGGCCGGGACGCAAGGCCGGCGATCCGCTGCATGTGCTTGCCGCCGGCAACGACCTTCGCCGGGATTGGCAGACCGTCGTGGAGGCCGTCGCCGGCCGCCCGGAATATGACACCGTTCTTCTCTCCCGGCGCGGGCATGTCGAGGCCCTTGCCGGCGGCCATGCGAATATCCGCTTCGAGCCGGCGACCGGTCTTGAGGGGCTTCGCGAATGGTATCGCTGGGCCGACGTGCTCGTCGCTCCGAGCCGGGAAAATCTCCATGGTGCCGGATTGACCATGCTTCTCGAGGCGGCAGCGGCAGGCGTGCCGGTCATCGCCGCGCGTACCGGCTTCATCGAGGAATATCTGCCTGATGACAGCGCGCTTCTCGTACCGCCTCACGATACGGGGGCTATTCGCGCCGCGCTTGAGTCGATCCGCCGGGATCCCGACGATGCCGGCAGACGGGCCCGTCGTGCGCGTGAGCGGGCAGTGGCCTGCAATTCGCGGGCGGCCGTGGAGGCCCGCCTTGCTGTTCTGGCGGATGCACGTCACCGGGTGATGGCGCGCAGGGATGGCCAGGGGAATGACGAGCGTCCCGCAAGGGCCTGAAGCTCGCGCATGTCCTCTTCGAGTTCCGCGATCAGGCGTGCGCGGTCCTCCTCGCGCATCGGCGGGACCGAATGGCGCATGTCGATGCGCTGTGAATGGTAGAAACCTCCGATCAGCGGGGCCCGCTTGGCGCGCGCCACCCAGCTTGCGAGACCCAGCTCGCGCGCCTTGCGGCCGGTAGTGCGGAAGACGCTCCGGACCAGGGAGCTTCGATAGGTGACGCTCTCGTGGCGCCGTTCGAAGAGGGCTTCGGGTCGGGCGCCGGGATCGATTCCGAGAAACCCGAAGAGACGGACGGCTTCGCCCTGTGGATCGTTCCTGACCTCTTCCTGCAGGACGAGATGGATCTGATCGCGCGGAAAATGTTCCAGCCAGCGACGCAGGTGGAAGCCGTAACGGGATTGCTCGACATACATCGGATTCTGTTCGACCGCCCTTTCGAACGTTGCGAGATCGCCGCCGACATGCCCCTTTCGCACCTCGTGGAGATGCGCCGAATAGGCCCGTTCGACCGGATCGCGAAGGGCGAGGATGAGACGGGTCGACGGCGAGGCCCTGCAGATGCGGACCGGGGCCAGCGGATCGGTCAGATAGGATGGCGAGATTTCGCCCGCGACCGTCGCTCCCTTGGCGTGTCCCGCGGAAAAGCATGCCCGGTACCAGC
>JAGREZ010000340.1:3824-4693 GCA_020446285.1 Geminicoccaceae bacterium | reverse complement strand
TTGGAGGTGTTCATGCCGGTCTCGGTCATGCCGTAGCGTTCGAGAATGGCATGCCCCGTACGCTGTTCGAATTCCCTGAAGGTCTCTTCGCGCAGCGGTGCTGAACCGGAGATGAACAGGCGCATGTGGCGCACCAGCGCGCCGGTGAAGCGTTCATGCGCGAGAAGCCTTGTGTAGAAGGTCGGCACCCCCATCATGGCGGTGGCATCGCCGAGCCTGTCGATCACCGCATCGGCGTCGAAGCGCGGCAGGAACAGCAGGGTGGAGCCGGCAAGGGCGGCCGTGTTCGATGCCACGAACAGCCCGTGCACATGATAGATCGGCAGCGCGTGCAGCAGCCGGTCCGTCTCGCCGAACCCCCAAAGGTCGCGCAGCGTCGCCGCATTGCTGGCGAGATTGCCATGGGTGAGCATGGCTCCCTTGGAGCGCCCGGTCGTGCCCGAGGTATAGCATATGGCGGCAAGGTCGCCGGCCGAACGGGCCAGCAGCGGCTCGCCCGCGGTCTCCGCCGCAAGAGCCCCGGCAAGCGTCCCGCCGCCATCCGCATCGAGTGTCAGCAGTGCGGTTTCCTTCTCCTTGCACAGGGCCCCGAGCCCGTCCCGGCGACCCGGATCGCAGATGAAGAGACAGGGTGCGGCATCGCCGATGAACCAGGCGAGCTCGCTGTCCGTATAGCCGGTGTTGAGCGGCAGATAGACGGCACCGATCCGCAGGCAGGCATGGAACAGGAGAAGGTTGAGCGGGCTCTTCTCGACCTGCAGCGCCACCCGCTCCCCGGCCGTCACGCCATGCCGGCGCAACACCGCCGCGAGCCGTGCTGTGATCCCGTCCAGCTCGCCATAGCGCACCCGGGCGAACGCGCCGGCAGA
>JAGREZ010000340.1:0-3676 GCA_020446285.1 Geminicoccaceae bacterium | reverse complement strand
ACAATCAGGCAGGAATTCCGGGCAACATGCCATGATATCCTTTTACGTTAGATATTGCCATGTTGTATCAATTCATGGTTGATAACAGAACGAGCTTTTCCAGCACGGGCATTCGCATGGACATTGACGATCTCTTCCGACGCATGGAAGCCGCCCACGCTTCCGACATGCATCTCTGTGTCGGCGAACCCGCGGTCCTTCGCTGCGACGGCGAACTCCGGCGGATCGACGGTGCCGCTCTCGGCGCCGGCGACATCACCGCCATTCTCGGCCGGCTGATGACCGAAGCACAGCATCACGAGTTCGAGAACGAGCGCGAGGTGGATTTCGCCGTCGACTTCGAGAAGAGCCGCTTTCGCGTCAATGCCTTCCACAACCGCCAGGGCCCGGCACTGGTGCTCAGGCACATCCAGTCCGATCCGCCGGCCCTCGCCGATCTCGGCACACCCGACATCCTCGCCCGCCTGACTGCCCTCGAAAAGGGCCTGATCCTCGTCACCGGCCCCACAGGCTCGGGCAAGTCGAGCACCCTTGCCGCCATGATCCGCCAGATCAACGAGAGCAGTGCCCGCCACGTCATCACCGTCGAGGATCCCATCGAGTTCATCCACACCTCGAAACGCTCGCTCATCACCCAGCGCGAGGTCGGCCGCGACACGGCGAGTTTCAGGCGGGCGCTGCGCAGCGCCCTGCGCGAGGATCCGGACGTGATCCTCGTCGGCGAGCTGCGCGACCACGAGACCATCGGCCTCGCACTCACCGCCGCCGAGACCGGCCATCTGGTGCTCGGCACGCTGCACACCACCTCGGCCCACCGCGCATTGCTGCGCATCGTCGACGCCATGCCCGCCGCCGAGCGCGACATGGCCCGGACCATGCTCGCCACCTCGCTGCAGGCGGTGATCGCCCAGACCCTCCTGCCGAAGACCGGCGGCGGCCGTGTCGGTGCCTACGAGATCCTCATCGGCACCCATGCGGTGCGCCACATGATCCAGGAAAACCAGCCCGCCCAGATCTATTCGGCGATGCAGATCGGTTCCGCCCACGGCATGCAGACCATGACCGACGCGGTGGGCGAACATGTCCGCGCCGCCCGTGTCGACCCGGAGATCGCCCGGGAACTGATCCTCAGTCTCGGCGACGGCCAGGATCAGAAGAACGAGCCGCAGGTGGAGCGACGGGCGAGATCGTCCCAGCCGGACCCCGAACCGGAACCCGCCGCCGGGCAGAAGGCGAAGGGATGGAGTTTCTGAACATGTCGCATCCGTTCAGGCCCTGTTCCCTTCCAGCCGCCGGCCTCGGCTTTGCCGCGATCCTCGCCCTTTCCTCCTGCAATGGCGAGCTCGACCTCGAGAAACCGGCACCGCATGACGAACTCGCCGGCCTGACGCGCAAGGATTTCGCCGCCGCCCTCGAACGCCCGGAGGCGGCCCCGCCACCGATGGCAAGGAAGGCCGGACGTCAGTCCGAGCGGGCACGCCGTCTCGCCGGCGAACGCGCACAGGTCGATCCGGGCCCGCTCGTCACCATCTCGGTCAACGAGACCGTGCCGCTCAAGGACGTGCTCATCAGCCTCGCCCGTCAGGCCGACCGCGAGATCGAGATCGATCCGCGCATCGAGGGCGGGATCATCTTGTCCGTGCGCAACCGCCCCTTTCTCAAGGTGATCGAGCGCATCGCCAAGCTCGGCGGCCTGCGCTTCACCATCCAGGAAGGCATCCTGCGGGTCGAGCTCGACGAGCCCTACAGCAAGTCCTACGAACTCTCCTTCCTCGATGTCGAGCGCGAGTTCACGAGCTCCGTCAGCACCTCGGTGAATGTCTACAGCGGCGGCGATTCGGGCAGTGGCGGCGGCGGCAACGGCTCGACCAACTCGATCAGCACGACATCGAGCAACCATCTCTGGGAAGATGTCGAAAACACGCTCACCCAGCTCCTCTCCTCGCACGCACCCGAGCGCCTCGTCGATCGCCCGATCGGCACGACGGCCCTTCTCCAGCTCCCCGAACAGAACGGGGAAGCGGTCAATCTCGGCACCGATTCCGGCAATCTCGCGGCGGCCATCGAGGGTGCCGAAGCCGTGACATCGGCGGTCTCCGCGGCACTCACGCCGCCCGCATCGACATCATCCCTCGCCACCGGCGCCGGCACGGCGGCGAACGGCAGTGGCAGTGGCAGTGGCAGTGGCAGTGGCAGCGCCGGCGGAACGGGTGGCGGCGCCAGTCACTATTTCACCCTCAACCGCGCCGCCGGTCTCCTCAATGTCCATGCCACCGAACGCCAGCACGAGGCGATCGCCGACTATCTCGACCGGCTCGAACGTTCGCTCACGAGCCAGGTGCTGATCGAGGCGAAGATCCTCGAGGTCAGGCTCAATGACGAGTTCCACACCGGCATCAACTGGCGGATGGTGCTCGGCGACGCCTCGGCGGCGGCCCCGCTCGGCGGATCGCTCACCCCGAATCCCGGACCGTTCGACAATCTCATCACCGCCATTCCCAACGCCTTCAGCATCGCCATCGACAGCGACGATTTCGACGGCGTGCTCAGCCTCGTCGAGACCTTCGGCACCACCCGCACACTGTCCAGCCCGCGGGTGACGGTGCTGCAGGGACACACCGCCGTGCTCAAGGTCACCGAGAACCAGGTGTTCTTCCGCCTCGACTATGAACGCGAGGAGGATGACAGCGGTACCGACCGGATCACCGTCAGCAGCGAGATCAACACCGTTCCGGTGGGTGTGGTGGTGACCGTGCAGCCGGCGATCGACCTTCGCGCCGAAACCGTGTCCATGACCCTTCGCCCGACCATCACGCGGGTGACCGGAACGGTCGACGATCCGGCCGTGAGCATCGCCTCCAACAACAGCGTGCGCTCGGTGGTGCCGGTGGTTGCGGTGCAGGAGATCGACAGTGTGGTGAAGATGGATTCCGGCGACACCATCGTCATGGGCGGACTGATGCAGGATGATGTCAGCCGCGACGACCAGGGCGTTCCCTTCCTTTCGACCATTCCGCTGCTGGGCAACCTGTTCAAGGCGCGGGACGAGGTGACCGACCGCAACGAGCTGGTCATCTTCCTGCGCGCCACCATCGTTCCCCGTGACAATCCCGTCGATGACAAGGATCTCGACCTCTATCGCGAGTTCGCCCGCGATCCGAGGCCGTTCGCCGAACCGTCGGCCGGCCCGGCGCTGCCATCGACGCCATGACGACATGACAACATGATCACATGAAGACATGACGACGCACACCAGTTCCCGCAGCCGCCCCGCCCGCATGGCGGCGCTGATCCGCTATTTCCTCGTCCGCGCGGTCGCCGACCGGCTGATCGCCGCCTGGCCCTTCCTGCTCGTCGCCATCGCCATGCTGGCACTTGCCATCGGTCAGGGGATGATGCTCGAAAAGGCCGAGGCGTCACTCACCTTCCTTGCCGCCGCGAGCCGTCTGGCACTGGTTCTGGTGACGGTGAGCCATACCGCCATCTGGATCTCCCGCGACTTCGAGAGCAAGGAGATCGAGCTGCTCGCGAGCAAGGCGGCGGGACGCCTCGATCTTCTCCTTGCGATGCTCGCATGTGTCGTCATCCTCGCCTTCGCCATGGTCGTCCTGATCCCGCTCGCGGCCCTGCCCTTCGCCGTCGCCGGAACCGGCGGGCTGGTCCTGTGGACCGTCAC
>JAGREZ010000339.1:6600-13440 GCA_020446285.1 Geminicoccaceae bacterium | reverse complement strand
GTTCCTCGAGGTGATGACCCGGCTTGCCGATCGGCCGGGAGCCTGCGTCGATCCTACCATTCGGCAATGAAGGTATCGTCCACCTCCTTGCCGAGGCCGAGATAGCCGTCGCGTTCGATGCGCCCGAGGATTCTCGGATCGCGGCGGAACCAGGGGCCCTCTCCGGGGATGAGCGGCGGCTCGCTCCTTGCCCGCATTTCTGTCCAGAGCGTCGCCTTGTTCCAGCGGGATGCACCCTGCTCGCGAATGAGCTGGACCTGGAAATAGCGGGTCGTTCCGTTGCCGGTCATGAGCCCGTCGGCTTCGACATCGACGCCACAATAGGGAAGAAGATCGGCGATGGCGCCATTGAAGAGCGGCTGGCCATTCTTCGCCACCGCTACGAGCCGCCCGTCCTCCGTCAGAAGACCGAGCTGACGACCGCCTCCGCCGCAATCATCCGGGCATTCACCGGCGATCTCGCAGAAGATGTCGACCACCCGGCCGCGAATGACGGCCGGCTGTTCCTCGCTCAGCCCCCATGACCTCGCATTGCTCTCGCCTTCGGCAAGCACCCGATCCGGCAACATGACCAGGACGAAACAGGCAAGAAATGCCGGCAGGAGGCTGGTCGTCTTGCCATTCATGACTGCTTTCCGTTCCATCTGGGTTCAGCTCGGGCTCAGTTCAGTTCGGGAATGGCGAAGGACGGGACCGGGCCGAAATCCTCGTGATTGCGATTGGTGATGCCGGCCGACGCGATGACCCGGTCGACGGCCAGATAGCGCAGGCCATCCCTCTCATACGCCATGCCCTCCACCGTCAGACGCTGGCTCTGCACATCGAGCAGATCGTCATTGCCTGTCGGATCGGCGCCCTCAAAGCCGAGGATCAGATAGACGGTGCCGTCATCGGTGAGCAAGCCGACGGGAATACCGCCGGCGGCACACCACAGAGCACAGGTGTGGTGCGCACTGCCGACAACGGCATCCGGTCCACCCATGACACCGGAAAGATAGCACCAGCTGTCGATCACCTCGCCCTCGAGCGTCACCGGTTCCGCTGCCCGGACGGCAGACGGGGCAAGGGCGAAAACTACGCAAAGAAACAAGAGAATTCGCATGATCGATCTCCACCGAAGACCGATTGCATCATGCCATTCGAAGCAGGGGCGTTCCAGTGCCGATCGCGTGAAACGGGTGTGACCCTGCGGAACGCTGCAAGGGTTCAGCCGTTTGAAAGTGGCTTGCCCCGAAGCGCGTATGCGGTCCTGAAGATCAGCGCCGCGGCAAGAAGCGGTGCGGCGAGGACCGTGTAGACCATCACCCTGCCGAGGGATGAATCGAGATCCGCATTGATGGCGACGAAGATCAGGCCGGCAGTGGCGAGAAAGACGAGACTGCCGATGACGGTCCAGGTCACGGGACTGAGAACCAGCCGCCCTTTCGCCTGACGCAACATGTCGAGCTGCTCGCCGGTCAGGTCCGCGCGCTGCTGGGCGTTCATGACGGCGATGCCGACAAGCCAGAGAAGGCAGATCAGGCCGATCCAGATCAATCCGAGCGTGAGCGGTTCCAGCCAGGCCAGCCAGTGACCGATGGTGCTGTTGGTAATCAGCACCGCCTGGAACGCCAGCTGGACGGTAAGCGCCAGAAGATAGCTCGTGACGACGCCGGCGTGATCACCGCTGGCAAAGCGCGATGCCATGACGGCGGAGGCAACGAGAACGCCGAAACAGATCTGCATCGGCAGGTTGACGGTGGCGACGATCAGCCGGCCGGGAGGCCAGCCGATCCCCTGATCGAGCCCGATCCAGGTGGTTGCGAGGCCAAAGCCCAGCCCGACGGCAATACCGATGGACATGACATCGGCACGCCTGTTGGTCTGGCCGACACGGGCGAGCGTCAGGACGATTGCGCTGCCGACGACAAACCCATAAAGCATGGACCGGACGCCGGCGATGGCGAGGAACTGGGCCGGAAGCCAGGCGATCTGCCCGATCAGCACATTGTCCTCGATTGTCCAGTACTGTTCGAGGAGCCCGGCCAGCGCGCCGAGAATCACACCGATGGGAACGAGGACAGCCCGACCGCGAAGGCCGGTCCTCGCCAGAATCGAGAGCACCATGAGCCCGCTCAGGACGAGGCTGGTTGAAATCGCGATCACGAGGATATTCATGCAGCCTCTCCGAAAGCCCCGTCTTGCGGTTGAATCCTGTTGCCGATCCCAGCCACTTGTAACCGCTTTCCCCGTCCCCATGCCAGCCTCGCCGCCTGCCCGGCACATCATGGCGCAACCCCTGGCTAACCATGACCGCGCACGGCCGGTCAATTCACCTTGCGATACCCGGAGCGGCACATGTTCCGGGGAATGAGCGACTATGCGCGCGGCCTCGCCATCACCGCGCTCGGCGTGCTCATCATCACGCCGGATGCACTGCTGCTCCGCCTGATCTCGGCGGACCACTGGACCGTTCTCGTCTGGCGCGGGCTGGGGTTCCTTCTCGTTCAGGCGATGATCGTGTTCGCACGGCATGGATGGCAAAGCGCCGCCGCACTTCGCCGGACCGGCATGGACGGGCTTCTCGTCTTCGTCCTGTTCAGCCTGAGCCAGTGCCTGTTCGTCCATTCGATCACCCATACGACGGTTGCGAACACGCTCGTGATCATCGCCGCCGCACCGCTGATGGCCGCCCTGTTCGCCTGGCTCATGCTCCGCGAGCGGGTCGAGCGGCGGACGCTGGTCGCCGGCTTCATCGGCCTCGGTGCGGTAGCGCTCACGCTGTCGACGAGCATCGGCCATGGCCGGCTCGACGGCGACCTGTCGGCGCTGGCGACCATGCTCCTGCTCGCCCTGCTCTTCACCCTCCTGCGACGGGCGAAAGATCGCGACATGCTGCCGGCGGTGGCGGCAAGCGGTCTGGGGACCATGCTGATCGCCCTCACAATGGCCGACACGGTGATTCCACCCGCCGCAGACTGGCTCTGGCTGGCACTGGTCGCCCTGTTCGTCTCGCCGGTATCCTTCGCGCTCATCAGCATCGGGCCACGCTATCTCCCCGCACCCGAGGTCGGCCTGCTCATGCTTCTCGAGACGGCACTCGGCCCGCTCTGGGTCTGGCTCGTCCTCGCCGAACGTCCCGACACGCTCACCCTCGCCGGCGGCGGGATCCTGCTTTCTACCCTGATTGCCAACGGTGCGCTCGGCATGATCGGGAGACGCCGGCATTTCAGATAAATTTTATCCGCTCAGATTTTCTTAACCCAAAGCCGGTAGGCTCGACCCGTTCAGATCGCAAGGGTGTACCGGACAGCATATGAGCTGGTTTCATGATCTCGAGACGGAACTCGACCGCGCGCCCTGTGCCGCGGTCGTGGCGATCAGCCTGCCGCATCTTCGCGGCTCGATCATCGCCGGCGGCGCGGATTTCGGCGAGGCGGTCGTCCATGCCATCATTGCCGGTCTCGAGGATCGTTTCGACGGCAGACTGGTCAGTCGCAGCTGGGGGCAGGAAATCTTCGCCGTGATCAGCGGTGTCAGCCGGCTCGAGGAAATATCGAAACTGGCCTCCACGATCGAAGCCGCGTTCGACGAGCCTTTCCACTGCATGGGTCGCCTGCTGCACATCGTACCATCGATCGGAATTTCCCTTTCCCCCGATGACGGAATGACCTTTCGCGAGCTTCTTTCCAAGGCACAGATCGCCGCCGACATCGCTCTTCATCCCGGCAATGGCACGCAGCTTTTCGCCGGCGAGATGGCGGAGAACTTCCATCGGGCCGCCGCGATCGAGGACGCTCTTCGCGACGCTGTGGCGAACAGGACACTCACACTGGCCTACCAGCCGCAATTCGATCTGAACATGGGGCGTTTTTCCGGCGTCGAGGTGCTCGTCCGCTGGGACGACCCGCATCTCGGCCCGATTTCGCCCGCCGATTTCATACCGATCGCCGAACGTTCGGGCGTCATTCCCCGGCTTGGCGGCTGGGTGCTTTCCGAAGCCACCCGACAGTTCAGCGCGCATGGCGCCGCCGCGAGCGGACTGGAGCTCGCCATCAATGTCTCGCCACGACAACTCGTCGACCGGGGCTTCGTGTTCGAGGTCGAGGAGGTGCTGGATACCTCCGGCATCCGCCCGGAGCAGCTCACCATCGAGATTACCGAGGGCCTGATGCTGCATGATATCCGCGCAACCAGCGCCACCCTGAACGAAGTGCGTTCACTGGGTGTGCGTACGGCAATCGACGATTTCGGTGCGGGATTCTCCAATCTCGCCTATCTGCGCAACCTTCCCCTCGACCAGCTCAAGATCGACCGCGATTTCGTCAAGCATCTCAGACGCGATCCGCGCTCGCGGACGGTTCTCGATTCGACCATCGGGCTCGGGCACGGGCTCGGCCTGCAGGTCTGCGTCGAGGGTGTGGAGTCGGTCGAACAGTTCGGCATGTTGCAGTCGCTTGGCTGCGATCTCGCCCAGGGCTTCTATCTCGCCCACCCGTGTGCCATCGAACAGCTCGACGGCCACATGCGCGCGGACTATCGACGGATCACCGGCATTGCCGACGCCTTCGACGACGGGACGGTGGCGAGCGGCCTGAATGATCGGGTGGACGCCGGCCCCGGCTAGAGTCCGGATACCGGCGCGTTCGGAATTGTACGGGCCAGCCAATGAACCATTTGCGCGGGCTGGAACGAACACCATATCACAGGCATCCGTTGCACGGCTTTCGCCCCCCGATGGCCGTTGCATTCGCCTTCAATCCCGTCTCTATTGCGGCCCCATGAACACCCTGAAATTCCTCAAGATGCACGGGCTCGGCAATGATTTCGTCATTGTCGATGCCAGGAGCTCCGGCCGCGAAGGCGGCAGGCGGGGCGAACCGTTCCTGAACGAGCGGCGGATACGCTGGATCGGTGACCGTCATCGTGGTGTCGGCTTCGACCAGCTTGCGCTGATCGAGGCAAGCGGGGATGGCGACGATGCCGACATCCGTCTTTCCTTCTTCAATGCCGATGGATCCAGCGCGGGCGCATGCGGCAATGCCACACGATGCGTCGCCTCGCTGATCGCCGGCGAACTCGGCCGCAACGAAGTGAGCCTGCGCACGCCTGCGGGACGCCTCGAAGCAACGCGCCTTGGCGACGGACGGATTTCCGTTCGCATGACAGCCCCTGAACTCGACTGGCGCGCCATTCCACTCGCGGTCGAATGCGATACGAA
This sequence comes from Geminicoccaceae bacterium, assembly GCA_020446285.1. Classification (GTDB taxonomy): domain Bacteria; phylum Pseudomonadota; class Alphaproteobacteria; order Geminicoccales; family Geminicoccaceae; genus JAGREO01. Next base: position 8,240 of record JAGREZ010000339.1, on the reverse strand, counting down.
CGAGGTTCCGCTCGACCATGAAGGACTGCCTCGTCCGGTCGCCGTCTCCATGGGCAACCCGCATGCGGTGTTCTTCGTCGATGATGTCGACCTTGCCGAACGGCATGGCCCGGCACTCGAGCGCCACGCCATGTTTCCCGATGGCGCGAATATCGGTTTTGCCCGGGTCAACGGCGATGGCAGTATCCGCCTTCGCGTTTTCGAGCGCGGCGCCGGCCTTACGCTTGCCTGCGGCAGCGGTGCCTGCGCGGCGCTCGTGGCGGCCGTCCGTCGCGGGTTCTCGAACGGCACGGCGAGGATGATACTCGACGGCGGCGAGCTCGAAATCACCTGGAACGGCAAGGGCCCGGTCATCATGACCGGCCCGGTCGCACGCGCCTTTTCGGGCGAGATCGAGTTCGCGGACATGGACGATACCGAATGGGACCGGTGAGCACGGATGGCGAAATCGCGCCGGACGACGAAAATGCACCGGCGATCGTGACTTTCGGCTGCCGGCTGAACACATTCGAATCCGAGATCATCGCCCGACACGCCAGGGCTGCGGGGCTCGACGATGTGGTCATCATCCACACATGCGCGGTCACCGCCGAGGCGGAACGCCAGGCCCGTCAGGCGATCCGCCGCGCCCGCCGCAATCACCCGGACAAGCGTATCATCGTCACCGGCTGCAGCGTGCAGATCGATCCCGACGGCTATGGAGCCATGGAAGAGGTCGACCACCTGATCGGCAATCACGACAAGCTTCAGCCCTCCGCCTGGCGGGCACTCGCAAACGGACAGGAGCCGGTCCTGCACGACATCATGCAGGTTCGCGAAACGGCCGGCCATCTCGTCGACGGTTTCGACGGCCGCAGCCGTGCCTTCCTGCAGGTCCAGCAGGGATGCGACCATCGCTGCACCTTTTGCGTGATTCCCTACGGTCGCGGCAACAATCGAAGCGTGCCGGCGGAACATGTCATCGAACAGGGACGCATCCTCGTCGACAATGGCTATCGCGAAATCGTGCTGACCGGGGTGGATATCGCTTCCTGGGGGAGCGATCTTGCGACGCCGGGCGAAGCGAACGGGCGGCCATATCTCGGCGATCTCGTCCTGCGCCTTCTCGAAGCCCTGCCCGACCTCCCCCGCCTGCGCCTGACTTCGCTCGATCCGGCCGCCATCGACCCGGCGCTGTTCGCGCTGCTCGCCGGTCACGAGCGCGTGATGCCGCATGTCCATCTGAGCCTGCAGGCCGGCGACGACATGATCCTCAAGCGGATGAAGCGGCGACATCTCCGGGACGACGTGATCGATCTCTGCGCCCGTCTGCGCGAACGGCGTCCTGATATCGTCTTCGGCGCCGACATGATCGCGGGTTTCCCCACCGAAACCGCGGAGATGTTCGAGCGTTCCAGAGCCATCCTCGACGAGGCGGGCCTCACCTTCCTCCACGTCTTCCCCTATTCGCCGCGTCCCTTTACAGCGGCCGCCCGCATGCCGCAGCTGGCGAGGAAGACCGTCAAGGAACGGGCGGCAATCCTGCGCGAGGCCGGCCAGAGGCGGTTTTCGGCATTCCTCGAAAGCGAAACCGGCAAGCGCCGGCAAGTCCTCGTGGAACGCGGCGGGCGCGGCCACAGCGAGCATTTCGCACCCGTGCG
>JAGREZ010000339.1:2511-6523 GCA_020446285.1 Geminicoccaceae bacterium | reverse complement strand
AGTGTCGTCGCTTGACATACGGGAACGACAGGGTGCTGCTCTCGCCTTGGCCCGCGAGCGTGGCTATTGTGGATCGTGTGGATCGATGCACGACCGTGCGGGAAAGCGGAGACCGTTCATGAGCGACAGCGGCAAGACAGGCTGGTTTTCGCGTTTTCGCCGCAACCGGGACAATGATGTCCCGGATGACCGACCGGTGGGCGAAGAGACACCGCCGGACGTCGTCATTGCCGAAACCGCGCAAGCGCCCGAATCCGTCCCGGAAATGTCCGCTCCCGTTGCCGCCAGTGCCGGCGCGGGCGAAAGGAAGGGCTGGATGCAGAGGCTCCGCGAGGGGCTTTCGCGTTCGTCCGGCGCGCTTACATCCAGCATTTCCGGCATCTTCACGAAAAGGAAGCTTGACGACGAGACGCTCGAGGAACTCGAAGACGTGCTCATCATGGCCGATCTGGGCGTCGAGACCGCGGCGCGAATGGTCGCGACCATCGCAAAGGACCGTTTCGGCAAGGAAGTCACCGACAGCGAGATTCGCGAGGCGCTTGCCGAACAGATCGGCCTCGTGCTCGACCCGGTGGCGAAAGCGCTTCCCGAGCGTCCGGATCGCAAACCTCAGGTCGTTCTGGTCGCCGGCGTCAATGGTGTCGGCAAGACCACGACCATCGGCAAGCTGGCCCGACAGCAGATGCTGGCGGGACGCAAGGTAATGATGGCCGCCTGCGATACGTTTCGCGCGGCAGCGGTCGAGCAGCTCGAAATCTGGGGCGAACGCAACGGTTGTCCGGTCATGAAGGCAACGACGGGGGCTGACGCCGCCGGACTGGCATTCGATGCGCTCGCGCGTGCGCGCGACGAGGGGTATGATGTCTTGCTCGTGGACACTGCCGGGCGATTGCAGAACAAGCAGGGGTTGATGGATGAGCTTGCAAAGATCGTGCGAGTGTTGAAAAAACAGGACCAGTCAGCGCCGCATGACGTGGTGCTGGTACTCGACGCAACCACCGGCCAGAACACCCACAATCAGGTGGAGGTGTTTCGGCAGATGGTCGATGTGTCGGGTCTGGTCATCACCAAGCTGGACGGCACGGCGCGCGGTGGCGTCGTCGTGGCGCTGGCGGAGCGTTTCGGACTGCCCGTCCATGCCGTCGGCGTGGGCGAGGCCATCGACGATCTCAGACCGTTCGAGGCACGGGCGTTTGCCCGAAGCCTGCTCGGCCTCGAAGCTGCCTGACCGGATCAACAGGATCCAGCCGACCGCGATCGGTCGCAACGGAGAACGGAATGTCACGAAATATCGTCGAGACCATCCTTGGAGCCGCCGTCATCGTGGTCGCCGGAGGGTTCCTGACCTGGGCCTATTCCCGAAGCGATGTGGGCGATCCGGGCGGATATACGCTGATCGCGAAGTTCGACCGGGTCGATGGACTCGATATCGGTGGCGATGTGCGCATGAGTGGCATCAAGGTCGGTCGCGTCCTCTCGCAGTCGCTCGATCCGATGACCTATCGCGCGATCGTGACCTTCAGTGTCGACAGTGCGGTGGAACTGCCGCTCGACAGTTCGGCCGCCATCACCAGCGCCAGCCTGCTCGGCGGGAAATACCTCGCACTGGTTCCGGGCGCCGAGGACATCATGCTCGGGGACGGTGAGGAACTGACCCTGACCCAGAGCGCGGTCAACCTCGAGGATCTGATCGGCCAGATGATCTTCTCGCAGGCCGACGGCGGCTGATGGCCCCTTCGCTCAGCCGTCCGCTCATCCACCGGTGCACCGTACTGGCAGCCATGTCCTGCACCGCCCTCGCCTCCGCCGCATCTGCGGCACCGTCCATCGAACGGCCGGCGGTGAAGCTGCAGGCGCTCGACAAGGTCACGGCACGCGTTTCACTCGTGACTGTCAATATCGATCAGGAAGCCACGTTCGGCACGCTCGCCATCATGCCGCGGGCCTGCCTCGAAACCCCGCCGACCGAGCCGCCCGAGGCGGCCGCATTTCTGGAGATTCGCGCGACCGACCGCGAGGAGACCGAGGAGCAGACGGCATTCATGGGCTGGATGTTCGCATCCAATCCGGCGATCTCCGCTCTGGAACATCCGGTCTATGATGTCTGGGTCGTCGAATGTGCACTGGAGCCGGTCGATGCAGGGGCGGAAGCAGGCAACCTGCCCGACACGGAAGCGCCGATGCCGGTAGGGCCGAGCGCAAAGGAGTAGGCTGCGCGCGGAAAGCGCGTGCGGACGCCAATCGCCCGTTGCAGGCGGAGGCGGTAGGCCTGACGGCTGATCTCGATCGCTCCGAACGTCCTCAGGTGAGAGGTTACGAACTGGGTATCGAGGAGAACGAAACCGGCGGCTCGCAGGCGGGCAACCAGTTCAACGAGCGCTGTCTTGCTGGCGTCGCGCTGTCGCGAGAACATGCTTTCGCCGAAGAAAGCGCCACCGAGTGCCAGCCCGTACAATCCGCCGACCAGCTCATCACCCTGCCATGCCTCGACCGAATGCGCATGTCCGCGCGCCGCAAGCTCGACATAGACCGCGATCATCTCGTCATTGAGCCATGTACGCGGACGGTCGCCGGTGGTTTCGGCACACAGGCGAATGACTTGCGAGAAATCGCTGTTCACGCGCAGTTCGAAGTGGCCCTGACGAATGGTGCGGGCGAGACGTCTTGGAATGTGGAAACGATTGAGCGGAATGATCCCGCGCCGGATCGGATCGATCCAGTGCACGGTCGGGTCTTCGCGGTCGTTGGCCATCGGAAAGAGACCGATGGAATAGGCGCTCAACACCAGTTCAGGCGTCAAAACCTTCATCAGGAAATACCCCGCGCTCGTCCCTCGGGCAGATGGCGCGTGCAGGCCCGCTCGTCAGTTGCCGTCCCAGCTTTCCAGAAAGCGCCCCAACCAACCCGTATCGTAACGCCCTTCACGCATATCGCCAGTACGGAGTATCGCGCTCTGCAGCGGAATGCTGGATGGTATGCCATCGATCACGAACTCGCCGAGGCTGCGCTGCAGCCGCGCGAGACAGCGTTCGCGGTCGAGATCGTGGACGATGAGCTTGGCGATCAGGCTGTCATAGTGAGGCGGGACGGTGTAGCCGCTATAGATTGCCGAATCGACCCGCACGCCGGGACCGCCCGGCGGATGGAAGGTCGTGACCTTGCCCGGTGCCGGCATCAGCGTGCGCACATCCTCGGCATTGATCCGGCACTCGATGGCATGGCCGCGAAAGCGCAGACGGTCCTGCCGAAGCGACAGCTCCTGACCGGCAGCGACACGGATCTGCTCGCGAATGAGATCGATGCCGGTAACGAGTTCGGTCACCGGATGCTCCACCTGGATCCGGGTGTTCATCTCGATGAAGAAGAACTCGCCGTCCTGATAGAGAAACTCGATGGTACCGGCGCCGAGATAGCCGAGTTTCTTCATCGCCTCCACGACGCGCGTTCCCATCTTCTCGCGGGTGGCGACATCGATCACCGGCGAGCCCGCCTCCTCGACGAGTTTCTGGTGCCGGCGCTGCAACGAACAGTCACGCTCACCGAGATGCACGACATTGCCGTGCATGTCGCCCATGACCTGAAACTCGATATGGCGTGGATGGTCGAGGAACCGTTCCATGTAGACCCGGTCGTCACCGAAGGCATTGCCGGCCTCGTGACGGGCCATGCGCAACGCCTCCCGGAAATCGCTCTCCTGACGGACGATGGTCATGCCGCGACCGCCACCGCCGGCGACCGCCTTGATGAGCAGCGGGTAACCGACGGACTTGACCGCCTCGATGGCCTCCGCCTCACTCGCGATGGGACCGTCGGAACCCGGAACGGCCGGAAGATCAAGCGTCTTGACGGTCGTCTTCGCCTGGATCTTGTCGCCCATCATGCGGATGTGACGAGGATCCGGGCCGATGAAGGTGAAACCGTGTTCGATCACCATCTGGGCGAAATCGGCATTTTCGGCGAGGAAACCATAGCCCGGATGGATGGCGTCAGCGCCGGTTATCTCGGCGGCGGC
>JAGREZ010000339.1:0-2460 GCA_020446285.1 Geminicoccaceae bacterium | reverse complement strand
CTCTCGTCGGCGAGCCGGACATGCATGGCGCGATGATCGGCGGTCGAATGCACCGCAACCGTGGAGATGCCCATTTCGCGGCAGGCGCGCAGCACGCGAAGGGCGATCTCTCCTCGATTGGCAATGAGGACCTTCTTGAACAATTGCGTCACTCGATGACCAGAAGCGGTTCGCCGAATTCGACCGGCGTGGCATTCTGGACGAGGATCTCCGTCACTTTTCCACTGTGGGGAGCGCGAATCGAATTCATCACCTTCATCGCCTCGATGATCAGAAGTGTCTGGCCCTCGCGCACCTGCTCACCGACGGAAACGAAGGAGGGTGACGAGGGATCCGGTGCCAGATAGACCGTCCCGACCATGGGCGACTTCACCGTCCCCGGATGATCGGCGACCGGCTTCGCCGGCTCGTCCCCGGCAATCACCGCCGCAGCATGCGCAACATGCGCGGTGGCGGGCGCCGCTGCGGCATATTCGATGGTCTGCTTGATCTTCTTGGCGACACGGATGCGGGCATCGCCTTCGGTGATCTCGATCTCTGTCAGGCCGGTCCGCTGAAGAAGCTCGGCGAGCTTGGCGACATATTCAGCATCGATATTGAGCTTGGCCATGCTTTGCCCTGGCTTGGGGAATGGTCCGCACCGGGTGCAGGGACCAGCGGCATCGATCGAAGGATGTCAGCCGAACATGAGCGCGCTGACCGGGACGATACCGCTCCCGTTGAAATGACTGACGGCGCTTCTATCCCACCCTCAGGAGGGCGGCAAGGCATGGCTTTTGCGGCGCAGCGGAAATATGGCGCTTTTGCCACGGGATTGTCGCATTTTCGATGCAGGTGCCGCGTTCCTATCCGGCCACACGAACGACAAGGCGGCCACGAACGGAGCCTTCGAGAAAGTCGGCAGCCCGGTCCGGGACGTCTTCCAGCGCAATCTCGCTCACCATGCTGTCGAGAAGGCCGTAATCGAGATCTTCGGCGAGACGCCGCCACGCCCGCTTGCGCACCTCCATGGGACAATAGACCGAATCGATGCCGATGAGCCTCACACCACGCAGGATGAAGGGAAACACGGTCGCAGGCAGGCCGGATCCGCCGGCAAGCCCGCAGGCCGCGACGACACCGAGATACTGCATGCTCTTGAGCAGGTTCGCGAGCGTCTCACCACCCACCGTGTCGATCGCGCCGGCCCAGTGGGCCGAATCCAGCGGCGCCTTGCCCTTGGCGGCGAATTCACCGCGATCGACGATGCGGGATGCGCCAAGCGCAGTCAGATAATCGGCGAGACTGGCGCGTCCGGTCGAGGCAACCACCTGAAACCCGCGTTTCGCCAGAAGCGGAATCGATACGCTGCCGACACCGCCGGCAGCGCCGGTGACGAGGATTTCCCCCTTGTCCGGCGTGACGCCCTGATCCTCGAGCGCCATCACCGAGAGCATGGCGGTAAAACCGGCCGTGCCGATCGCCATGGCCTGCCGCCCGTTCATGCCACCCGGCACCTTCACGAGCCACTCGCTCTTCACCCGTGCATACCGGGAGAGACCGCCCCAATGGTGCTCGCCCACACCAAAGCCGGTGAGCAACACCTCGTCACCCTCGGCGAATTCGGACGATGAGGAACGCACGACCCGGCCGGCGAAGTCGATCCCCGGCACGAACGGGAAGGAACGCACCACCTTCGCCGCACCGGTGATCGCGAGCCCATCCTTGTAGTTGAGTGTTGACCAGTCGACGGCAACCAGCACATCGCCTTCGGGCAGATCATCGATGCCGATCGTCGCGATCGAAGCCCTTGTCTTTCCGTCTGTCTGTTCGAGCAGGACAGCCGAAAATCGCTCATTCATGAAGCGCCTCCCGAGTGACGTCCGGTGCAAGTCTGTGGACACCGTTCCACCCGCACCTAAAACGGGTTCCGTAACCGCACCGGCCGACGCCGGACGATGAGAATTGCAGGGTAGCATGCTGATCGAGCCCCGTTGGGTCAAGTTCGTCGATACCGTGAATCGTGGCGTCCGGCGCCTGTTGGCCGCCCTTCTCTTCGGCATGGCCTGCATGACGGTCTTCATCGTGGTCCTGCGCTACGGTTTTTCTTTTGCTCACGTCGGGCTGCAGGAAGCGGTCACATGGGCGTATGCCTGCCTCGTCATTCTCGGTGCCGGCGCTGCCCTGCTCGATCGCGACCATGTGCGCGTCGACCTCTTTTATGGTCGATGCACATCCGCCACACGCCGCCGGATCGACCGTGCGGGCATCCTGCTGCTGCTGTTGCCGCTCTGCGCGGTCGCAGTGTGGACCAGCCTGCCCTGGGTCGTGCAGAGCTGGAAACAGCTGGAAGGCTCACGCGAGGCGGGCGGATTACCGGGTCTCTTCCTGCTCAAGACGGTCATCCCCGTGGCCGCCCTGCTCCTCGGGCTGCAGGGGCTCGCCGACCTCATCCGTCGCCCCGGTGCCGACGTCGACGCC
>JAGREZ010000338.1 GCA_020446285.1 Geminicoccaceae bacterium | reverse complement strand
AGCCCGCTCAGATCGAGACCATCCAGGAGACAACGGCGCCAGTGCACTCCCGGTGCTGCAAAATCGGAACATTCGGCATGTACCGGTGAAGCCGACATCCACACGAGAGCAGCGAGAAGCAATCCCGCCAGCCCGCGCCCTGCGCCCGAGATACCACTCCGGCCGGCCGGACCGGATCGCCCCTCGAACCGGTCAGCCGGCGCCTTGCGAAAACACACGATCGAAGCTCTCCCTCAACGCGCTGTCGACATCATCCATGCTCGCGTCAATCCCGAGCGCCTTAAGTGAGGTCACACCATATTCGCCGAGACCACAAGGGACGATCGCATCGAAGTGGCTCAGGTCGGGATCGACATTGATGGAAATGCCGTGCCAGCTCACCCAGCGACGTACCCGTACGCCAATGGCGGCGATCTTGGCCTCGCCGGCATTCCCGGACACCACCCAGATGCCGATTCGCCCGTCGCGACGCTCGCCGTTCACGCCGAGAAGCGCGAGCGCGTCGATCACCCATTGTTCGAGATTGTGCACATAGCGCCGCAGATCGCGACCGCGTCGGTCCAGATCGAGCAGGCAGTAGGCCACGCGCTGTCCCGGACCGTGATAGGTGTAGCGTCCGCCCCGTCCGGCATCGAAGACGGGAAAACGATCGGCATCGACGAGTTCGCCCGGATCCGCCGAAGTGCCTGCCGTGACCACCGGCGGATGCTGAAGCAGCCAGACCAGTTCACGCGCACTCCCGGAACGGATCCCGGCTACCCTTTCCTCCATGTCCGAAAGAGCCGCCGGATAGTCCACGAGCGTCTCCGAGACACGCCATTCCACCTCCCCGCGAAGGGCATCCGCCGTTGCCGATGCCCCCTGATCTGTTGCCCCGCTCATCGTCTTGATCTACCTCATTGCCTATCGCAATCTGCTCACGCGCTCGCTCCCGGCCAGCGACCAAGGATAACGCCATGCCAAGTCGCCTCGACGAGGATGCCCTCGAATACCATCGCAGCCCGGTCGCCGGAAAGCTCCAGGTCACGGCAACGAAACCGCTCGCGACCCAGCGTGACCTGTCGCTCGCCTACTCGCCCGGCGTCGCGGCTGCCTGCCGGGCGATCGAGGAGGATCCGTCGACCGCTTCCGAACTCACCGCCCGCGGCAATCTCGTCGCGGTGGTGACCAACGGGACAGCGGTACTCGGCCTCGGCGCGATCGGCCCGCTTGCCGCCAAACCCGTGATGGAAGGAAAAGCGGTCCTTTTCAAGAAATTCGCCGGCATCGACGCATTCGATATCGAGATCGCCGAAACCGACCCCATGCGCCTTGCGGACGTCATCGAAACCCTTGAGCCGACCTTCGGCGCGATCAATCTCGAAGACATCAAGGCCCCCGACTGTTTCATCATCGAGCGGCATCTTCGCGAGCGCATGAACATCCCGGTGTTTCATGACGACCAGCATGGCACCGCGATCATCGTTGCCGCGGCCATTCTCAACGGCCTGCATCTGATCGGCAAGAAACTCGCGGACGTCAAGCTCGTCAGCAGCGGTGCCGGTGCTGCCGCACTCGCATGTCTCGATCTTCTCCTGAGCATGGGCCTGCGCCGGGAAAACCTCATTCCGACCGACATCGAAGGCGTGGTCTACAAGGGCCGCAAGGAACTGATGGATCCGTGGAAGGAGCGTTTCGCCGCGGACACGGACGCACGCACGCTTGCGGAGGCCATCAGCGGCGCCGATGTATTTCTCGGGCTCTCCGCCGGCAATGTGCTGAAACCGGAGTTGCTGAAGAGCATGGCACCCGATCCGCTGGTGATGGCACTCGCCAATCCGACACCCGAGATCGATCCGCAACTCGCCCGGGAGGTGCGCGCCGACGCGGTCATCGCGACAGGTCGTTCGGATTATCCCAATCAGGTCAACAATGTCCTCTGCTTCCCGTTCATCTTTCGCGGTGCACTCGATGTCGGCGCCACGACGATCAATGACGAGATGAAGCGCGCATGTGTCGAGGCGATCGCAGGACTCGCCCGCATGACCACCCCGGACACGGTCGCATCGGCCTACGGACTGGACAGTCTGGCATTCGGACGCGACTATCTCATTCCCAAGCCATTCGATCCGCGGCTCATGGTCGAAGTGCCCGTGGCGGTTGCGAAAGCGGCCATGGATGCGGGCGTCGCCACCCGTCCGATCGAGGATATCACCGCATATCGACAAAGACTGTCACAACGGGTCTTCCGCTCCGGCCTCCTCATGAAGCCGCTCTTTGAACTCGCCAAGAGCGAGCCGCAGCGTCTGGTCTACGCCGATGGCGAGGATCTGCGTGTCCTGCGAGCCGTTCAGGTCGTGCTTGACGAGCAACTGGCCCAGCCGATCCTCATCGGCCGTCCCGATGTCATCGAGGCCCGGATCGAGCGGCTCGGGCTCCGCATGGTCATGGGCAAGGACATAGAGATCTGCAACCCCGACAGCGATCCGCGCTACAATGATTATGTCGCGCACTATCTTTCGCGCATGGAACGTTCCGGCATCCATCCCGATGCGGCGCGTGACATCGTGCGCACGCGGCGAACGGTGATCGGTGCGATCATGGTCTCGCGCGGCGAGGCCGACGCCCTGCTCGCGGGCCCCGTCGGCTCCTTTGCCAGCCACCTTCGCCATGTCCAGGATGTGATCGGCCTTTCCGGTGACCTGTCCGAAGCCTCGACGCTGCACGCTCTCGTGCTCGACTCCGGTTTCATCTTCATTGCCGATACCTATGTGAGCTACGATCCGCCCGCCGAAGAGATCGCGACGACCACACTCGCGGCGAGCGACATGGTTCGCCGCTTCGGGGCGCAACCCAAGGTTGCACTCATCTCGCACAGCAATTTCGGCAGCCGCCGGACGGCCTCGGCGCTGAAGATGCGTGAGGCACTGGATATCCTGCGCAAGGCCGCTCCCGACCTCGAGGTAGATGGCGAGATGCATGTGGACACGGCGCTCTCGGAGCACATCCGCAAGCAGCTGCTGCCGAACACGACACTTTCAGGCCGCGCCAACCTGCTGATCATGC
>JAGREZ010000337.1:3213-5206 GCA_020446285.1 Geminicoccaceae bacterium | reverse complement strand
TCTGGAAGGCGAGACGGTAGACATGGACCGCAATCGTCTCGGTAGCCGAGCCCGGTCCGCCCTCGGTGATGATGTAGACGATGTCGAAGAGCTTGAAGGTCTCGATGGTGCGGAACAGCACTGCCAGCAACAGCAGGCTCTTGATGTAGGGAAAGGTGATCGTCCAGAAGCGCCGCCATGACGAGGCCCGGTCGATTTCCGCAGCCTCGTAGAGATATTTGGGGACCGACACGAGGCCCGCGAGGACCAGCAGCATCACGAATGGCGACCACATCCAGGCATCCGCGACGACGATGCCGGCGATCGCCCCGAGCGGAGTCGCCAGCTGCACATAGGGCTCGCTGGTGAAGTGATTGATGACCCAGCTCACCAGACCGAAGGTCGGCTCGTAATACAGCTTGAAGAACACACCCACCGAGACGAAGGACAGCATCATCGGCGTGAGCACCAGCATCAGCAGGATCCGGCGCAGCGGGAAGGTTTTCGCGAACAGGAGGGCCAGCAGGAATCCGATGACGAGTTGCAGGATCACCGATGAGCCGACGATCACCGCCGTTGTCTGGAACCGCTCCCACACCTTGTCGTCGGTGAGTACGCGCTCGAAATAGCGCAGCCCCTGGAATTCGGGAATGGCCTGACGGTTGGCCCGGTAATTGTAGAAGCTCAGTCCGAAGGACCAGAGCAGCGGGAAGATGTTCATGACGAACAGAACGGCGATTGCCGGTGTCACCAGCAACGCACCGCGTCGCTCGGGTGCCATGAGCCAGGCGAGAAAGCCGCCCTGTTCATGGCCCTGTCCTGTCGTTGCTGCGGCCATCGCCTTGTGTCTTCCCCCTGAACCGACCTCGGGACTGCCATTGCCCGGAAAAGACGGGGCCCGGCGTTTCGACCGGGCCCCGCACCGTTCATGCTATTCGATGAGACCAGCGTCCTCGAGCAGCTCCTGCTGGAACTCGGCCACCGAATCCAGCGCCTCCTTCGCGCCGATCTGACCGGTGATGGCCTTGTCGAATTCCTCCTGCTGCTGGGTGAGCATCTCGAAGAAATCCGGGATGTGCCAGACGTCGCGCTGCCAGTCGATCATCTCCACATGCGCCCGGTTCCATGGACGCAGACCGTTATATTCCGGCTCGGCCATGATCGTCTTCAGGCCGGACTGCCCACCATTGGCGACGAATTCCCGCTGGGTGTCGGGCTTCAGCCACCACTTCACGACATTGAGCGCCTCCTTGACCACCGCGTCATCGTTCCAGGTGGTGAGCACGAAGGGCTGGCCGCCGATATTGCCGGTGCGATCGATGGAACCATCCTCCTTGCGCAGTCCGGGCGCCGGGCCGAAGGCCGACTTGTCGGAGACGGTCGAGGTCTTGGGATCGAGCACCGGTTCGCCGAGACCGACCCAATCGATGGTCGTCGCCACCTTGCCCTGCATGTACAGGTCCTGGATCACGAAGATGTCCATCTGCCCTGTCTGGGCAACGGGCGGCATGTAGGGCAGGAGCCTGAGATAATGCTCGAACGCCTCGACCGCGACATCCGAATTGACGATCCCTTCCGCCTGCCCCTCGGGTGCCGCCGTCTCGTCCCAGATACCGCCGCCATACTGCCAGACGAAGGCGTTCACCTGCATGGTCGAGAAATCGTAGCCCTTGCCGGCCTGATAGGAGATTCCGTAGAAATCGTCATCGGCCACACCGTCGCCGAGCGGCTCGCCCTTGGCCCGCTTGAAGAACTTGCCGATATTCTCGTACATGTCCCAGTCGACGTCCTGCCAGTCCTCGTAGGTGCAGGGAAGCTTGGCGTCGAACTGCTCCTGAAAATTCGCGGCTTCGGTCTCGTTGCAGAAGAGATCCTGACGATAATAGGTCACATAGGTGTCGGGGAACTGCGGAAAGCCGTAATAATGCGTCTCCGGCGCCGGCCACTCGCCCGCTTCCTCGAGTTGCGCGCGGGTCTTGTGCGGATAGGTCGAATAGGCCGAGACCAGAGCCGG
>JAGREZ010000337.1:0-3143 GCA_020446285.1 Geminicoccaceae bacterium | reverse complement strand
CCCTCGACGAAGGCACCGAGCCACTGGCTGTCGGTGACGATCATCTGGTATTTCTGCTCGCCCGATGTGAGCGACGCGGCGACGCGCTCGTAGAAGCTCGGCCACGGGATGAAATCCATGTCGAGCGTCGTGTTGTGACCGTCCGGCGAGGAATAGGTCGCGTCGAAATGCTCCTTCATGAACCGTGTCGGCGGCCAGTCGGGCGCCGCCATGGTGATGGTGATGTCGGCGGCGAACGACGGGGCCGTTCCCAAGCCGGCAACGACCGCGAGGACCGATGTCCCGAGGACAAGCCTCCCGTTGATCGATGAGCCCATGTTTTTGCCTCCCTGGTTGCTCATGCACGTTGACCGGTCACGCAAGACGCGCGCCGGAATCCCTGTTGAACAGGTGATAGTCGGCAACGCCGATGGAAATCGGAACATGCTGTCCGACAGCGAGCCCGGCCGCAGTTTCCTCGCGCAGGACCATCTTCAGGCTCCTGCCGCGGACATCGAGATCGAGCACCGTGACATCGCCCAGCGGTTCGGTCAGACGAATGCGGGCCTCGGCGGAAAGGCGGTGTCCGTCGCCACCCTGCCCCAGCGTGATGTCGTGCGGCCTGATACCGAACGTGACCTTCTCGCCGCCCCGGACCGGCCAGGCCGACGCATCGATGCGCCCGAACGGCAGGTCGACCACCTGCCCGCCGCCATCGGCGCGGATCTCGCCATCGACCAGGTTCATCGCCGGCGCGCCGACCATGCCCGCGACATAGACACTGCCCGGATCGCTGTAGAGCGCGCGCGGCGTGTCGATCTGCACGACCCGGCCATCGCGGATGACGGCGACACGCTGGCCCATCGTCAGCGCCTCGAGCTGGTCGGGCGTTGCATAGAGCATGGTCATGCCGAGCTCCCGGTGCAGCCGCTTGAATTCGGCACGCATGTCGTGGCGCAGCTTGGCGTCGAGATTGGTCAACGGCTCGTCGAGCAGCAGCAGGCGCGGCCGGCGGATGATCGCGCGACCGATGGCGACCCGCTGCTGCTCGCCGCCCGAAAGCGTCGGCGGCTTGCGATCGAGCGTATGGGTCACGCGCAGGAGTTCGGCGATCTCGCCCACCCGCTTCCTGATTTCGCCCGAGGACACGCCGTCACGCGCCAGGGGATAGGCGAAATTGCGGCGTATGGTCAGATGCGGGTAGAGCGCGAATGTCTGGAAGATCATGGACATTCCGCGTCCCTGCACGGGTGCGTCGGTAATGTCGCGGTCATCCATGAAGACCCGTCCGCCGCGCAGCGTCTCCAGCCCGGCGATCGCACGCAGCGTGGTCGTCTTGCCGGACGAACTCGGCCCGAGCAGACAGAAGAACTCGCCGTCATGAACGTCGAACGACATGCCCCGGAGGGCCTCGACCGGCCCGAAATGCCTCTCGACATCGACAAGACGCAAGCCTGCCAAAACGCATTCCTCCCCGTTTGCTTCGGCATCATTTGTGCCGAGGGCCGATCAATTGTGCAAGCGGTGAATGACGAGTGCCGGACCGGCATACCCGGCGCCGTGCCGCTCCAACCTCATGAAATCGAAGCCCTGTCCGCCACCGTCACTTTGTCGGCATCGCCTCTTTACAAATGCTCGCCCCTGCGGCCATACTTGCCGAGGTTCGTTTCCGGCGTCCGCTGCCTGAGTACTGCGCGACATGTCCCGGAGGCGCTCCCCGGGCTTCCAGGACGACGAGATCGCACGAATGTCATCGATCGAACGGCACAGCGAAGAGAAAGGGCCTTTTCAGGTCCGGTCGCTGCGTGTCCTGAAAGCGCCCGCCGCAAGCGCCGGCCCCCGGCTTCCCGACCTTCGTATTCTCGACCTTCGACTTACCGGCCCCTGAGCCAGCACCGCCTCGCACGCGGAAGCCCGCTCAGGGGACTGTTTGCCCTACCCCCCGATACCTTTCGAAGAGACGAGAACGCACGATGAGCGAGAACACCACTTCCGACCGTATTGTCATTTTCGACACCACCTTGCGCGATGGCGAGCAGTCGCCCGGCGCCTCGATGAACACCGAGGAAAAGCTGCAGGTCGCCAAGGTGCTCGAGGATATGGGCGTCGATGTGATCGAGGCCGGCTTTCCGATTGCATCCGAGGGCGACTTCCAGGCTGTCCGGGAAATCGCCAAGATCGTGAAGAACAGCACGGTCTGCGGCCTCGCCCGGGCGGCCGACGGCGATATCGACCGTTGCGCCGAGGCGATCGAGCCCGCCGAGCGCGGCCGCATCCACACCTTCATCTCGACCAGCCCGCTGCACATGAAGTTCAAGCTGAATCTCGAGCCGGATGAGGTGCACGAGCGGGTCATCTCGTCGGTCACGCGGGCACGCAACTACACCGATGATGTCGAATGGAGCTGCGAGGACGGCTCGCGCACCGAGCATGATTTCCTCTTCCGCTGCGTCGAAAGCGCGATCGCCGCCGGTGCGACGACGATCAACATTCCTGACACCGTCGGCTATTCCTATCCCGAGGAATTCGCCGATCTGATCCGCTCGATCCGCAACAATGTTCCCAACATCGACAAGGCGATCATCTCGGTGCATTGCCACAACGATCTGGGCATGGCCGTCGCCAATTCACTGCGCGCGGTGCAGGCGGGTGCGCGGCAGATCGAGTGCACGATCAACGGTATCGGCGAGCGGGCGGGCAATGCCGCGCTCGAGGAACTGGTGATGGCGGTCAAGACCCGCCAGGACATCCTGCCCTACGAATCCTCGATCAACACGAAGGAGATCATGCGCGCCTCGCGCATGGTGAGCGCCTTCACCGGCTTCGCCGTACAGCCCAACAAGGCGATCGTCGGCGCCAACGCCTTCGCGCATGAAAGCGGCATCCATCAGGACGGCATGCTCAAGAATGCCGAAACCTACGAGATCATGAGGCCCGAGGATGTCGGGCTGGTGAAATCGAACCTGGTGATGGGCAAGCATTCCGGCCGCCATGCCTTCAAGACCAAGCTGAAGGAGCTGGGTTACGAGCTGGGCGACAATGCGCTGAACGATGCCTTCTCGCGGTTCAAGGCGCTGGCGGACAAGAAGAAGGAGATTTTCGACGAGGATCTGGTGGCGCTGGTCGATGACGAGATCGCCACCGAGAGCCATGATCTCCGCTTC
>JAGREZ010000336.1:3751-4727 GCA_020446285.1 Geminicoccaceae bacterium | reverse complement strand
TGCATCAGGAGCGCGAATATCCCGGCCGTGTGTCGGGCACGGATCTGAAGAATCCGGATTTCGTGCGGCTGGCGGAAGCCTATGGCGGCTTCGGTGCACGGGTGACGCGGACGGAGGAGTTCGCGCCGGCATTCGAGGCGGCGCAGGCGTCGGGCAAGCCCTCGATCATCGAGGTGATGATCGACCCGGAGGCCATCACCCCGAAGATGACCCTGAGCCAGATTCGCGATGCGGCGGGCAAGGGCAGGGGCGGCTGATCCGGGGCGTGGCGGGAGCATTCGCGGAACACTGAACAGCAGGAAAGGAGCCTTCCCTTGGATTTCAGTTCGGTCGATCTCGCCCTGTTCGCAAAGCTGCTGCTGCTGATGCTGGTCGGTCTCGGGCCGAAGATCGCGCTCGTGCCGTTCATCGAGAAGACGAAGGATCTGGAGCCGGCGGTCCAGCGCGAGGTGGGCACGCGGATGGTGATCGTGGCCGTCGTGACCGCACTCATCCTGTTTGCCACCGGCTGGCTGCTGCTTCGCATGTTCCACATCTCGACGGGTGCGGTGGAGATCGCCGGCGGCCTCGTCCTCCTGCGTCTCGCCCTGGGCATGGCGGCGGGGCCCACGGACGAGGTCGTGCGCGAGGTCGAGGGCCGCGTTCCGCCGGCCGATCCGATGAAGCTGGCGCTGTATCCGCTGGCCGTTCCGTATCTGCTCAATCCGGTGGGGATCAGTGTGCTGATCGTCGCCTCGAGCAACATGGAAAATATCGGCGGCGCCCTGCTGGTGGTTCTGGTCGTGCTTCTGGTCGGCGGTTTCGACCTGCTCGTGTTCCGCAACATGGACACGATTTCAAAGCGGCTGCGACCGACGGTCCAGATCGTTTCCGAGGCCGTTTTCGGTATCCTGCTCACGGCGGTCGCCATCCAGCTCGTCGCCACGGGGCTGAACGCGCTCGGCATCATTCAGCTTTCCGGCGGCCATTGACGCCC
>JAGREZ010000336.1:3368-3606 GCA_020446285.1 Geminicoccaceae bacterium | reverse complement strand
CCAGATTGAATTTCTTCAATCCTTCCTGATAGGCGTGCAGGGTGAGGGTTTCCGTGGAGATTCCCGGTCCGCCGCCGGTGAGCACGAACACGGTATCGACGATCTTGAACCCCTCGATGATGCGGATGAAGACGACCGCGACCGACAGCGGCAGAAGCATCGGAAAGGTGATGGTCCGGAACTGCGTCCAGGCGGACGCATCCTCGAGTTCCGCCGCCTCGTAGATGTCGCGGGGCAG
>JAGREZ010000336.1:0-3297 GCA_020446285.1 Geminicoccaceae bacterium | reverse complement strand
AGCGACATCCTGGCGAGGACGGGATCGGTGACGAACGGCAGATTGACCAGACCGAAGGCGCTGAAGAACTGGTTGATCGGCCCGAGTGTGGAATGGAACAGCATTCGCCAGATCAGTGCCACCGCGACCGGTGCCATGAGCATGGGGAAGAGAAAGGACACACGGAACAGGCGTTCGGCCGGAACCTTGCTGTGCAGTGCCAGTGCCAGCGCGAAGCCGAGCACATATTGCAGCGTCACCGAGGCGAGCGCGATGATCGACGTGTTCCACAGGACCTGCCAGAACCGCGCCTGCGACAGCAGGGTCGCATAATTGTCGAGACCGACGAAGCGCGGCGGCGAGGGCGGCACGAGGCGCATCTGCTGGAAGCTGATGGTCAGCGAATAGGCCAGCGGGAACAGCGTGACGATCAGGATCACCAGCACGGCCGGCCAGATGAAGACATGCTTGATGCGATCGCTTCCGGCCGTCATGCAGCCCTGTTCTCCCCTGACCGTCGGATCCGGCAGCCTTTGCACCGGCTCCGCTTTCCCTGCAGGATAGCAGCGCATCGACGGGATGACGACAGTCGGGATGGCGGCGGTTCTTTTTCGGACCATGCGGACCGGTGACCGGCTCGCGTTCATGACCGGGCCGGACGAGGAGGAGACCGATGCAGGGATTGTTCGATCACTGGCAGGTATGGGCGCTGCTGGCCGCGTGTTTCGCCGCGCTCACGGCGATCTTCGCGAAGATCGGGATTGCCGGTGTCGGGTCGGATTTTGCCACGCTGTTGCGCACGATCGTCATACTCGTGGTGCTTGCCTGTATCGTCGCGGCGACCGGACAATGGCAGCCGCTCGCATCTGTGCCGGCGAAAAGCGGGCTCTTCATCCTCCTCTCGGGCCTTGCCACCGGCGCGTCATGGCTTTGTTATTTCAGGGCGCTCGAGCTCGGCGACGCATCGCGGGTGGCACCGGTCGACAAGCTCAGCGTGGTTCTGGTGGCACTGTTCGGCGTTTTCTTTCTGGGAGAACGGCTCGCCGCGCTGCACTGGCTCGGCGTGCTCCTGATCGCCACCGGTGCGGTGATCCTCGCCATCAGGGCCTGAGCGGGTTGTCGACTGCGCGGACTTGCGGACTGGTGCTCGGCTCCACACTTCTCTAGGTTGCATGCCGTTCGCTGATATCGCGTGCTTGCAGGTTTGCTCTCATGTCCGAAAATCGTCACGTCAAGGTGCTCATCATCGGTTCCGGTCCGGCCGGCTACACCGCGGCCGTCTATGCCGCCCGCGCCGGCCTCGAACCACTGCTGATCCAGGGGTTGCAACCGGGCGGGCAGCTCTCGATCACGACCGAGGTCGAGAACTATCCGGGCTTCGCCGAGGCCATCCAGGGTCCGTGGCTGATGGAACAGATGCAGGCGCAGGCGCAGGCCTGCGGCACGGAAATCCTCTTCGATATCGTGAGCGGGGTGAATCTGAAGACAACGCCTTTCACCGCGAAGACCGATGGCGGTCTCTCGCTCACTGCCGATTCGGTCATCATCGCCACGGGTGCCGTGGCGCGGTGGCTCGGGCTCGAGAGCGAACAGGCGTTCCAGGGCCATGGCGTATCGGCCTGCGCGACCTGCGACGGCTTTTTCTTTCGCAACAGGCGCGTGGCGGTTGTCGGCGGCGGCAATACGGCGGCCGAGGAGGCGCTCTATCTCGCAAAGCTGTGCGAGCATGTGACGCTGGTCCATCGTCGCGACGAACTGCGTGCGGAAAAGGTGCTGCAGGAACGGGTGTTCAGGGCGAAGAACATCACCATCGAATGGAATCACGTCGTCGACGAGGTGCTCGGCGGCGGTGAGCCGAAGGCCGTGACCGGCGTCAGGCTGGCCCATGCGACCACCGGCGTGACCAAGGAAATCGCACTCGAGGGTGTGTTCATCGCCATCGGCCATTCGCCCGCGACCGAACTTTTCGCCGGGCAGCTGGAGGTGGACCGGGAAGGCTATCTGATGACCAGACCGGACAGCACGGCCACGGCCATTCCGGGTGTGTTCGCCGCGGGCGACGTTCAGGACAGGATCTATCGTCAGGCAGTGACGGCGGCGGGCACCGGCTGCATGGCGGCGCTCGAGGCGGAACGCTTCCTGGCGGAGCGCGACGACGGCTAGCCGGCCACCGGTCCGGCGGGCCCGCGGCAAACTGCGTGGAATTGGGGAACTTCGATGCTGGATTGGGATCGTGTGAGGATCTTCCATGCAGTTGCGGGCGCTGGCAGCTTTACCCGGGCTGCCGACCGTCTCGGCCTCAGTCAGTCGGCCATCAGCCGGCAGATCGGCGCGCTCGAGGAAGATCTGGGCGTCGCCCTGTTTCATCGCCACGCACGCGGCCTGCTTCTGACGGAGCATGGCGAGATCCTGCTGGAGACGGCGACGGCCGTTGCCCGGCGCATGGCCAGCATGCAATCGGTTCTCGGCGAGGTGCGAAACACCGCCACGGGCCATCTTCGGGTCAATACGACGGTGGGGATCGGAACGGTCTGGCTGGTGTCGCACCTGCGCGAGTTTCGCGAGCGCTATCCCGAGATCACGGTCACGCTCTTTGCCACCGACAGCGATCTCGATCTCTCCATGCGCGAAGCCGATGTGGCCATTCGCCTGCACCAGCCGACACAGTCCGACCTCGTGCAGCGGCGGCTGATGACCGTTCACACGCACATCTATGCAAGCGACGCCTATATCGAGAAACGTGGCGCGCCACAATCGCCGGGCGAGCTGTCAATGCATGATCTGATCGCCTATGGCGACGACTGGCAGCCGCCGGTGCAAAGTCTCAACTGGATCCTTGAAGCCGGCATGGAGGACAGCGAGGAGGAGCGGCGGACGGCGACGCTCAAGATCAACAATGTCTTCGGCATGCTCCGGGCCGCCGAATGCGGACTGGGCCTCGCTTCGTTGCCGGATTATCTCGGCGCCCCGAGCACGCAGCTCAAACGGGTCCTCTCGGACATAGAAGGTCCGACATTCACCGCCTACTTCGTCTATCCGGAGGAACTGCGCTCATCGAAGCGGGTTGCGGCCTTCCGCGACTTTCTTCTGGAAAAGGTGGCGGCGCAACCGGTCTGGTAGCCTCGATATTGCGACGCAACATGCGCGAAGCCGAGGCGCGAATACCGCTGAATTTTTCCTGTAGAACCAGCAACTTCCTGAAAACGCTCAATTAATTGAGACGGGCGAGTGAATGGTTTTTGGCAGCCAGGGAGCTATGCAAAAAAAGCGGGTCTGCAATACAAAAAAAATGCTGGTCTGCGCCAGCCGAAACGCTTA
>JAGREZ010000038.1:13132-27532 GCA_020446285.1 Geminicoccaceae bacterium | reverse complement strand
GTCGGTGAATCGGGCTGCGGCAAGTCCACACTCGCCCGGCTCGTCACCATGATCGAGCAACCGACGAGCGGCCGCCTGCTGATCGACGGCAAGCCTGTCGACAGGGCGACGCCGGAGCTGCGCCGGGCCGTACAGATCATCTTCCAGAATCCCTATGGCTCGCTCAACCCAAGACAGAAGATCGGCTTCATCCTCGAGGAACCGCTGGCGCTGAACACGACGGATACACCGGCCCGACGGCGCGAGAAAGCCGAGGCGATGATGCAGAAGGTCGGTCTTCGGCCGGAGCATTACGACCGCTATCCGCACATGTTTTCCGGCGGTCAGCGCCAGCGCATCGCCATTGCCCGCGCCCTCATGCTCAATCCCAAGATTCTCGTCCTCGACGAGCCCGTCTCGGCACTCGACGTCTCGATCCAGGCCCAGGTTCTCAATATTCTCGTCGACCTGCAACGGGAACTGGGACTGACCTATCTCTTCATCAGCCATGATCTTTCCGTCGTCCGCCATCTCGCCGACGAGGTGATGGTGATGTATCTGGGCCGGCCCGTGGAATATCGCGATGCGGCGGCGATCTTCGACAATCCCGAGCATCCCTATACCGCCGCACTCCTGTCAGCGACTCCCGTGGCCGACCCGACCCGGCAAAAACAGCGTATCCGCCTCGAGGGCGAACTGCCCTCACCGCTCGACCCGCCGCCGGGCTGCGCCTTTCATCCACGCTGCTGGCGGGCCGATGCCGACTGCAAGACGCAGACGCCGACACTGGCACACGGTGGCGGACATCACGCCTGCCTGCATCCGCTGGGCGCCGGGAGATGATTCCGCAACTACAGCCCGTCGTCGTGGCCGGTCGGATCGATCAGGTGATCCATCCGAAACCCGGGCGGCAATGACCCGAGCGCAGTTGTGGCGTCAGCGCAGATCCTTCCAGGGCGCCTCGCCGGCCATGTCGACGAGCTCGTAGCCCTGATCGCCGACGCAGGGACCGAGAATGGCGAGCAGCTTCGCCTCGCCGTCACCGATATTGAAGGAAGCGTGAACCATGCCGGCGGGCAGGAAGGCCGCATCGCCCGGGCCGAGGATGCGCTTTTCCTGATCAACCCATTGCTCGACACTCCCGGCAATGACGCAGATCACTTCCTCCTGATCCGGATGCTTGTGAAAGTCGTGGCCCTTGCCCGGATCGAGGCTGACATCGATCACCGTCAACTGCTCCGCGCCGGTGGCTGGCGGGTGGCTCATCCAGCGCAGCCGGCCCCAGTCAAGCGTTTCCTGCGGTGTTTCCGCCGCTGTTACGAATTTCCCTTTCATGTTGTCCTCCCCAGATTGACGAAATCGCGCGTCTGCGCGGTCAGCGCCTTTTCCGTTGGCAATCGTTCCATCGAGCTGGCGCCGTAGAACCCCTGACAGAGTCTCGTATTGTCGAGTATCCAGGCCGCGTCTGCCGGCATCGAGATCGGTCCGCCATGGCAGAGCACGATGACATCATCGCGCACCGAGCGAGCGGCCTCGGCCCAGTCATCGATGAGTGCCGGGCAGTCTTCCAGCTTCAGCGCCGTCTCCGCGCCGATATCGCCGCCGGTGGTGAGCCCCATGTGGGCGACGATGATGTCCGCGCCCGCCTCCGCCATCGCCCGCGCCTCGTCGGCATTGAAGACATAGGGCGTTGTGAGCAGGTCCATCGACGCAGCCTCGGCGATCATCTCCACCTCGAGCCCGTAACCCATCCCGGTTTCCTCGAGATTGGCGCGGAAGGTGCCATCGATCAGTCCGACCGTCGGAAAATTCTGGATGCCGGCGAAACCTACCTCCCTGAGTTGCCGGAGGAATGGTCCGCGCAGCATGAACGGATCGGTGCCGTTCACTCCGGCAAGCACGGGCGTGTGGTGGATGACAGGCAACACCTCGCGCGCCATCTCGACGACGATCTCGTTGGCATTGCCATAGGCCAGCAGGCCGGCGAGCGAGCCGCGCCCGGCCATGCGGTACCTGCCGGAATTGTAGATGACGATGAGATCGATGCCGCCGGCTTCCTCGCACCTTGCACTGAGACCGGTGCCGGCACCGCCACCGACGACGGGCTCGCCGCGGGCGATCTTTCCGCGCAGCCGTTCGAGGATCGCGCTCCTTGACGGTGCATTCATCGAACGATCTCCAGGAAGTTCTCCACCAGCGCTGCGGCGAACGCCCTGTCATTGATATTATGCGGCAGGGCGACGAGCCTGCGGTCGCCGGTCTCCTTCACCTCCTGCCGCAATGTATCGAACAGCGCCGCATCGGCTTCGGGATCGTGGAAGGGCTTGCCCGGCGCGTCGATCATCGAGACTCCACCCTCGGGAAGCAGGAAGCGCACGGGGCCCTCCATCCGGTTGAGGCGTCCGGCAATCCAGCTGCCGATGCGCCGGTTCTCGTCGGCGGTCGTGCGCATCAACGTGACGTTGGCATTGTGAACGTAGAGATTGCGGTGCTTGAAATGCCCCGGAACGGTATCCATCGAGCCGAAATTGACCATGTCCAGTGCGCCGCAGGAGCCGACATAGGGAATGCCCGAGCGGATGATGGCGCCCATGCGGTCCTCGGTCGCCGGCAGTGCGCCCTTCATGAGAAGATCGGCGATTTCCGTGGTGGTGGTGTCGATCACCCCTTCGAACATACCGGAATCGACCAGCTTCTCCATCGACTGGCCGCCGGTGCCGGTGGCATGGAAGACGAGGCAGTCGAAACGGTCCTCGAGGGCTGTCGTCACCTGCTGCACGCAGGGCGTCGTCACCCCGAACATGGTGAGACCGATGGCGGGACGCGCCGCCGAGGCGGGAATGGCATCCTGATTGAGCATCATGCCGGCGAGCGCATGGGCGGCGTTGCCGAGCACCTGACGGGAAATACGGTTGAGTCCCTGCACGTCGGTGACGGCATACATCATCATGATGTCGGCGGGTCCGACATAGGCAGCGACATTGCCCGAAGCGACGGTCGAGACCATCACCTTGGGCACCCCCACGGGCAGTGCGCGCATGGCCGGCGTGACCATGGTCGTACCTCCGGAACCGCCGGCGCCGATCATGCCGCCGATATCGTCGCGTTCACGCACCATCTGCTCGAACGCCAGCGCCATCGCCGAGACGGCCGAACCCCGGTCGTCGGTCTCGAGCACGGCCGCGGCACCCCCTGGATGATGTTCCGCAACCTCGGCGGGTCCGATGTCGGCGGCGGCACCATCGCTGCGCGTGCCGAGATCGACGCTCACCGTCGCGACACCGGCCGCCTCGAGCCGTTCGACAAGATATCCCAGTTCCTCCGCCTTGGTATCGAATGTGCCGACAACGAATGCCTTCTTCATGCCGTCCCCGTTCCTTTCCAGCAGGCCGCCCGGAGCTTCCCTTGACGGGCCGCCGGTGTCAATCCGCACGAGCTTGCCGCGGGCCCCCTGCCTGTGACATCCTCCGCCGGAAGAACAGGGAAGGCAGGATCCGATGGCAGATGGCAGGGCAAGACTGATCGGCATCGATGTCGGGACCTCGGGCTGCAAGACCATCGTGATCGACGATGCCGGCCGCGTGCTCGCCCGCCACCTCGTGGAATACCCCCTGTCAACGCCGAAACCGGGCTGGGCCGAACAGGATCCCGATCTCTGGTGGCAAGCGGCGCGCGAGGGCCTGCGCGAGGTCCTCCCGCAGATCGACGATCTCTCCTCCATTCTCGCAATCGGTCTTTCCGGGCAGATGCACGGACTGGTGCCGCTCGACGGGGGCGATCGGGTGATCCGCCCGGCGATCCTCTGGAACGACCAGCGCACGGCGCGGCAATGCGCGGAAATCACCGACGCGGCCGGCGGGCTTTCCGGCCTCCTCTCGATGACGAACAACCAGATGCTTGTTGGCTATACCGGCTCCAAGATCACCTGGCTGCGCGACGAGGAGCCAGCACATTTCGAGCAATTGCGAACGGTCATCAACCCCAAGGACTACCTGCGCCTGATGCTGACCGGCGAGCGGGCGACGGATGTGTCGGACGCATCGGGCACCGGACTTTTCGATGTCCGCAACCGTCGCTGGAGCTTCGGGCTGATCGACGCCATCGGCCTTGACCGCTCGCTCTTTCCATGTGCATTCGAAAGCCACGAGGCCACCGGTGGCCTGCGCGCCGGACTGGCTGCTGAATTCGGCCTGCGCGAGGGCCTTGCGATCGTTGCCGGCGGCGGCGATGCGGTCATCCAGACCACCGGCAGCGGCCTCATCGAGCCCGGTATCGTCCAGTCGATCATCGGCACGGCGGGCATTGCCGCAACGGCACTCGCCGATTGCCCCGACAATCCCGACGGCCGGTTGCAGATCTTCTGCAACAACAGCCCCGACCGCTGGCATTGCATGGGTGTCTCGATGAATGCCGGCGGCGCCTTCAGCTGGCTGCGCAACACGCTTTCGGCCTTCGCCGGGCGCAAGCTCGATTTCGTCGAACTCACCGGTCTCGCGGAGAAGGCGGAACCGGGTGCGGAGGGCCTGTTCTTCCTGCCCTGGCTCATGGGCGAGCGCTGTCCCTATCCGGACCCGGACGCACGCGGCGGTTTCGTCGGACTGACCCTGCGCCACGGACCGGGCGAGATCGTGCGCGCGGCCATGGAGGGCGTTGTCTACAGCATGCGCGACATGTTCGAACTGATGCGCCCGCTTGGCGTCGACCCGCGCGAGATCCGCGCATCGGGCGGCGGGGCATCGAGCCCGCTGTGGCGGCAGATGCAGGCTGATATCATCGGCGCGGAAGTCGTCACGGTCGCAGGTGCCGCCGAAGGCGGAGCCTATGGAGCGGCACTGGTAGCGGGCGTCGGTGCCGGGGTGTGGAACGATCTGGAGAGCGCCTGTTCCATCATCGAAATCGAAACCCGCCAGCAACCCGACACATCGCGTCGGTCCGCATATGACGACGCCTACGCCATCTACCATGATTTCTACGGGATGCTGAAACCGCAATTCGACCGCATGGCCGTCCTTTGACAGGGCGACAGAATGAAATCGTCCTGTTGACCGGAATCCCGGGACTGGTGCGGGCGGAAGGGTTCGAACCTCCGACACCGGCGGTGTAAACGCCGTGCTCTTCCGCTGAGCTACGCCCGCTTGCAGATGCGCGAGACCATAGGCTCGCGGCGTTCGCAGGGCAAGGTGGAGCGCGTGCGCATGGCCTTGCCGGGACTGGTTCTGCCTGAATGCAGCCATTGCGCGTTGACAGGGCATGAGCGGCGGGAGTAGACAGCAGCGGTTCGTGAGTGGCGCTCGCGGCTGCAGTTGTCTGCGTGCCGGCGCTCTCCCTCTGACTACCCGGTGGTAAGATGTACGCAGTGATCAAGACCGGCGGCAAGCAGTATCGTGTCGCCAAGAATGACGTCATCAAGGTCGAGAAGCTCGAGGCCGAGGCCGGCAGCACCGTCGATCTCGGTGAGGTTCTGCTCGTCGGTGGTGATGGCGAGGCCAGGGTCGGCTCGCCACTCGTCGAGGGCGCTTCGGTGAAGGCCGAGGTGCTCGAGCAGATCAAGGGCGACAAGATCGTCATCTTCAAGAAGAAGCGGCGCAAGAATTTCCGCCGCAAGCGCGGCCATCGCCAGCTTTTGACGGTCCTGCGCATTACCGATATCGCAGCCTGAGGAGGATCGGTCCATGGCTCACAAGAAGGCAGGCGGCAGTTCCCGCAACGGTCGCGATTCCGCGGGCAAGCGCCTTGGTGTAAAGAAGTTCGGTGGCGAGCATGTGCTGGCCGGCAACATCATCATCAAGCAGTGCGGCACCAAGTGGCACCCCGGCCAGAATGTTGGTCTCGGACGCGACTTCACCATTTTCGCGCTGACCGAGGGCCATGTGAAGTTCCGCAAGGTCGGCAAGCGTACGACGGTGAATGTGGAACCGCTGGCGCAGGCGGCAGAGTAGGCGCCCGTGACTTTCGGTTGATCGCCTCCTTCACAGGCAGGCACGGAAGAAGGGGAAGGTCGACCGGCCTTCCCCTTCTTCCGTTTGTGTCTCTTCTTTTTCGTTTGCACATTTTCCCTTTCCGGTTGTGCGACAGGACGCCAGATGCGGTTTCTCGATTCGGCCAAGATCTTCATCAAGAGCGGCGATGGCGGTGCCGGAGCGTGCAGCTTCCGGCGTGAGAAATTTGTCGAATTCGGGGGGCCTGACGGAGGCAATGGCGGGCGTGGCGGCGATATCGTCGCAGTCGCCGAGAATGACCTGAATACGCTTGTCGATTTTCGATACCAGCAACATTTCAAGGCCGGGCGCGGCGGCCATGGCATGGGCAGGAGCCGTTCGGGCAAGGCCGGGGCGACGATCGAGCTGAAACTCCCGGTAGGCACGCAGATTCTCGACGAGAATGCGGAGATCCTGCTTGCCGATCTCGACCGGCCCGGCAAGCGTATCGTGCTGGCGCAGGGGGGCGATGGCGGTTTCGGCAATGAACATTACAAGAGTTCGACCAATCGCGCGCCAAGACGTTCCGATGCCGGCTATCCGGGCGAGGAGCGCTGGATCTGGCTCAAGCTCAAGCTGCTGGCGGATGCCGGACTCGTCGGCCTGCCCAATGCCGGCAAGTCTACCTTCCTTTCCGCAGTCAGCAGGGCGCGGCCGAAGATCGGCGACTATCCCTTCACCACTCTCGAGCCCAGCCTTGGCACGGTCATGCTGGACGATCGCAGTTTCGTCATCGCCGATATTCCCGGACTGATCGAGGGCGCGCATGAGGGCGTGGGCCTCGGCGACCAGTTTCTCGGCCATGTCGAACGCTGTGCCGTACTGATCCATCTCGTCGACGGAACGAGCGGGAATGTGGCCGAAGCCTACGCGACGATCCGCCATGAGCTCGAGGCCTATGGCCACGGCCTGGCGGACAAGCCGGAACTGCTCTGCCTGAACAAGATCGACGCGCTCACCGAAGAAGCGCGCGAAGAAGCGCGTGCGGCATTGGCCGACATTTCCGGCAGCGAGGTCCATCTCGTTTCGGGTGTGAGTGGCGAGGGAATCACGCCGGTGCTGCGCAAGGTACAGGCACATGTGATCGAACGTCGCCGCGACCACGACGTGCAACGGGCGGACGACGAAACATGATCGCCGGCCGCGTCGCGAAGGCGCTCGGTGCGAAACGGGTCACGATCAAGGTCGGCTCCGCACTGCTCGTCGAGAACGGCCAGGCGCGGCGACACTGGCTCGACAGTCTGGCCGACGACATCGCGCGACTGATCGCCGGCGGCCAGCGTGTCATCGTCGTCACATCGGGCGCCATCGCTCTCGGCCGGCCGGCACTCGGCCTGCGCCGGCGCGCATTGCGGCTCGAGGAAAAGCAGGCGGCGGCAGCGGCAGGACAGATCCTCCTTGCCCGTGCCTGGCAGGAGAGCCTCGCGCGGCACGATCTCGCAACCGCACAGCTGCTCGTCACACCGGGCGATACGGAGGACCGCAGGCGTTACCTGAATGCGCGGGCGACCATGGAAACGCTGTTGCGCATGGGGGCCGTACCGGTGGTCAACGAGAACGACACGGTGGCAACCAGTGAAATCCGTTTCGGCGACAATGACCGGCTCGGCGCACGGGTGGCGGTCATGGCCTCTTCGGAAACACTCGTTCTGCTTTCCGACGTCGACGGACTCTATACGGACAATCCCGCGACCCATGCCGACGCAGTGCATGTGCCCGTGGTCGAAACGATCACGCCGGAAATCGAGGCCATGGCCGGCGAGAGTCTGTCGGGCGTCGGTTCGGGCGGCATGGTGAGCAAGATCGCGGCGGCGCGTATCGCCACCCGTGCGGGGACCACGGTTCTGCTCGCAAGGGGTACCGAGACCAATCCCGTCGAACGGCTGATCGGGGGCGGGCGCTGCACGGTCTTCGAGGCGCAGGTGACACCCCGTCGGGCGCGCAAGGACTGGATCGGTGCAAGCCTCGCCGTTGCCGGAAGCCTGACCATCGACGACGGCGCCGCGGGCGCGCTCGCGCGCGGATCGAGCCTGTTACCGGCGGGCGTGGTGTGCGTCGAGGGAGACTTCGAGCGGGGCGACGCGATCATCGTACTGACGCGTGACGGTCGCCAGCTTGCCAAGGGGTTGTCGGCCTATGACGTCGCCGATGCAAGGCAGATCGCCGGTTGCAGGACCGCCGAGATCGAGGCGAAGCTCGGCTGGCGCGGTCGTGACGAGATGATCCACCGCGACGATCTGGTATTGCTTTGAGCACGCCCGGCGGGATGCAGCCGCATGGTGCGGATGCTATCCTCGGGCATTTCCGCCAGCAATCTGCTGCCTGCCACAAGCTTGGCTCGGCCTTCACCGGCCGGCTCCTTGCAGAAGCAGCGAAACGACTGCACAGGGTCGATCGGCTCGGTATGAAGATCCTCGGCTGGCCGAGCGATCCGGCGGCGGATGCCTTGGCGCTGCGCCTTGCCGGCGGACTTCATGCACTCGCGCTGAGCGGACGGATACCGGCACTTGCGGCATTCGATGACAAGCAACTCGGCGATACTCTCGAACATCTCATGCGCGAGCACGAGACGTGGCTCGTCGCCTTCATCGATCACCCGCCACAGACCAACGAGGTGGCAAGATCGGCGGTTCTGATGCCGGGCTTTCAGGTCATTCACGAACGCACCGGCGGTCGTCCCATGCGCCTCTTCGAACTCGGATCGAGCGCCGGTCTCAATCAGCACTGGCAGGCATTCCGGTATGAAACCGACAGTTGGTCATGGGGTCCGTCAGGATCACCCGTGGTGCTGCGGCCGGACTGGCAGGGAAAACCGCCGCCGCTCGGCGCGCCGGTGGTTGCATCCGCAAGCGGCGTCGACCTTCGTCCCATCGACCTGCGCGATGCGGAACAGCAACTGCGCCTTCGCTCCTATATCTGGCCCGACCAGCCCGAACGCCTGCAACGCCTCGATGCCGCCATCGGCCTCGCCACGGCGAGACCGCCCGCGATCGAGGCAGGCAACGCCGCGGACTGGCTCGAACGTCGACTCGACACATGTCCCGATGATGAGACCACCGTCATCTTCCACTCGATTGCCTGGCAGTATTTCTCCAGAGAAGCACAACAACGCTGTTTCGAAGCGATGGCACGCGCTGGCGGGCGCCAATCTCCGGTAGCGTGGCTGCGGATGGAAGCACATCCCTCCGGCGGACATGCCGTTCTCGATCTCGATCTCGATCTCTGGCAGCCGGGCATTGCCGCACCCCGTCACCTGCATCTTGCCGACTGCCATTTCCATGGTGCATGGGTGCGCTGGATCGGCATATGAGTGCTGAACCTCGCGTCGGATACGACCTGGACACAACACATATAAGAATGGGAATGTGACGTTTTGTTCCAGCAGTCGGACTGGCAAACCTGCGGACGATCTGATTTGATGGTGAACGTATCTGTCCGCCCCCTGACTGCCGGGAAGGCCGATTGAGCTGAATCAATGAGTTGGTTCGCTGGCGGGTGCAGATGCAGATCAGTTTGCCTCGACAATCTGGATGGCCCATGTCCGAGCCCGTTACCGTCGAAGATGTCCGTTCCCGCAAGGAGCAACGGGATTCAACGCTCTACAGGGGGCGGGTCGAGGTCTATGCCAAGGCCATTTCGGGCAAGTATCGCCAGATCAAGTGGGCGGTGCTGGCCACACTTCTCGCATTGTACTATCTGGCTCCCTGGATTCGCTGGGACCGTCCCGGCGACGCGCCGGATCAGGCCATCCTTGCCGACTTCAGCACCCGTCGCCTCTATTTCTTCTGGATCGAGATCTGGCCGCAGGAAATCTACTACCTGACCGGCATTCTCGTGCTGGCGGCATTCGGACTGTTCCTCGCAACCGCCATGTTCGGCCGGCTCTGGTGCGGATTTACCTGCCCGCAGACGGTGTGGACCGATCTCTTCATGATGGTCGAGCGCTGGATCGAGGGTGACCGAAACGAGCGCATGCGCTTTGACAAGGCGCCGTGGACACCGGTCAAGTGGCGAAAGCGCATCACCAAGCATCTCGTCTGGCTTGCAATCGCATTCTGGACCGGCGGCGCATGGATCATGTATTTCAACGACGCGCCGACCATCACCGTCCAGTTCTGGACCGGGCAAGCGGGGCTCGGCGTCTATTTCTTCACTTTCCTCTTCACCGCGATGACCTATCTGCTGGCCGGCCTCGCCCGCGAGCAGGTCTGTACCTACATGTGTCCCTGGCCGCGCATTCAGGGTTCGCTCGTCGATCAGGATACCATGGCGGTCACCTATGAGGCATGGCGGGGCGAGCCGCGCGGCAAGCACAAGAAGGGTGAGACCTGGGATGGACGCGGCGATTGCGTCTCCTGCCGCCAGTGTGTCGCCGTCTGTCCGATGGGCATCGATATCCGCGACGGCTTCCAGCTCGAATGCATCGGCTGCGGCCTGTGCATCGATGCCTGCAACAGCGTCATGGACAAGGTCGGGCGCCCGCAGAACCTGATCGCCTATGACAGCGAGCGCAACCAGGAGCTGCGCGCCGCAGGCAAGCCGTCGCAGAACCGCATCATCCGTCCGCGCACCATGCTCTATGCCGGCGTCTTCGGCGCTGTCGCCCTCGTCATGCTCGCCGCGTTCGCCACCCGCGACACGTCGGACGTCAACATCCTGCCCGAACGCAATCCGCTGTTCGTCAGACTCTCCGATGGCAGCATCCGCAACAGCTATACCTTCAAGATCCTCAACATGGAGGCCATGGAGCGGGTGTTCGAACTTCGTGTCGCCGCACCCGCGGGTGCTGTGCTCGAATCGCTTGCGGGCGATGTCGGTGACAGTCTTGCCATGACCGTGCCCATGGACGATGTCGGAACATCCACGGTGCGGGTCATCCTGCCGCGATCGGCGCTCGACGGCAGTTCCACCGATCTCGAATTCATACTGACCGATACCGGCACCGGTGAGGCCACCTCCTACGACACGGTGTTCAGGGGGCCATGACGATGGCGAGGGAACGACAGCGCGGCTGGTGGATTCCATGGCTCTTCGTCGGATTCTTCGGCATCGTGATCGTGGTGAACGCAACCATGATCGTGATCGCCAGTCGAAGCTGGACCGGGCTGACCACGAACAGCGCCTACGAGAAGGGCCTCGCCTATAACGAGAACCTCGAGGCGGCCGAGGCGCAGAAGGATCTCGGCTGGTCGATCGACATCGATGCGAACCTGACCGACGGGCTCGATGGAACGATCATGGTCGAATTGCGCGATCGCGACGGACGCCCCATCGACGATGCGGATATCGAAATCCTGTTCGAGCGGCCGACGCACGAGGGCTCGGATTTCGTCGTCAGACCGGGCGGAACAGGCCAGGGCCGCTACGAAGCGGATTTCACGGCGGAACTTTCCGGAGCATGGAACGCACATACCGTCGTTCGCCGGGGTGCTGCCGTCTTCATCGACGACAGCCGGCAGATGCTCCGCTGATGGCAACCGCCCTCGCCTCAAAGGCGGCCGATCCCGCCCCTTTCATCAAGGAAGGCGGCAGCGGAGCATCGCACCGGCTCAACCTGATGCTCGAAGGCGTGCATTGCGGTGGCTGCGTGAGGCGCATCGAGAATGCACTGGCGGAACTTCCCGGTATCGACGAAGGGCGGGTCAATCTCACCACCCGCCGGCTGACGGTTGCCTGGCATGGCAGTCCCGCCATGGGCCGGAAGGTCACCGAAACCTTACAGGCGCTGGGCTATGGCGCCATTCCCTTCGATCCCGAACGGCTAGGCTCGATCGATCGGGAACGGGAGACATTTCTGCTGCGCTGCGTCGCGGTTTCCGGCTTCGCCGCCGCGAATGTCATGCTGCTCGCGATTTCCGTGTGGGCCGGCCAGTTTCAGGGCATGGGCGAGGCAACACGGGGGTTTCTGCACTGGTTCGAGGCGCTGATCGCCCTTCCGGCTGTCATCTATGCGGGAAGGCCGTTCTTCCGCTCGGCACTCGCCGCACTCGCTGCCCGCCACACCAACATGGACGTACCCATCAGCCTCGCCATCCTGCTCGCCTCGGGCATGAGCCTGTTCGAGACCATCAGTGGCGGCGAACATGTCTATTTCGACAGCGCGGTCACGCTCCTCTTCTTTCTCCTCATCGGCCGCTATCTCGATACCCGCGCGCGTGGCAGTGCGAGGGCGGCAGCACAGCGCCTGCTCGCGATCGGTGCCCGGGCCGTCACAAGGTTGATGGAGGACGGCAGTACCCGCTCCGTCCGCTCGGAGGAACTGTCGCGCGGTGATGTGCTGCTGGTCGCCACCGGCGAGCGCATCGGTGCCGACGGTGTGCTTCTCGGCACTCATGCCGAGATCGACATGAGCGCCATCAACGGCGAAAGCGCACCGCAGCATGTGACATCCGGCGGAAGGCTCTTCGCCGGAACGCTCAATCTCGGCGAACCGCTGGAAATCCGTGTGACCTCGGCGGGCGAGGGCACACTTCTCGCCGAAATCGTCCGCCTCATGGAACTGGCTGAGCAGAAGCGCGGACGCTTCGTCTCGCTCGCCGACCGGGTTGCCTCGTTTTACGCCCCGGCAGTGCACAGCCTCGCCGCCATCGCCTTTGCCTTCTGGTGGCTCGTGGGCGGGCTCGGCTGGCAGGAATCCCTGCTGATCGCCATCGCCGTTCTCGTCATCACCTGCCCCTGCGCGCTCGGACTAGCGGTTCCCGCTGTCCAGGTGATTGCCAGCGGCCGGCTCATGCGTCAGGGCATCCTGCTCAAATCGGCAACCGCACTCGAACGGCTTGCGACCGTCGACAGTGTCGTATTCGACAAGACCGGAACGCTGACGGAGGGAACGCTTGAAATCGCCGGCGAGGTCGATCCGGAGGTGCTGCGCATCGCCGCAGGCATGGCCGCGAGCTCGAAGCATCCGCTGGCGCGTGCGGTGGTCGCTGCCTGTCCAGAAGCGCCACGACTGAAGCCCGTACGCGAAATTGCCGGTTCGGGACTCGAACATGGCGAGATTCGCCTCGGCCGTGCCGGCTTCGCCGGAGTGGCTGCGGAGAGTGCCGGCGATGGTCCGGAACTGTGGCTCGCCCGGCCCGGACACGAACCCGTGCGCATCGCCTTCACCGACCGTGCCCGCAAGGATGCACCCTCCGTCGTGAGCGAGCTCCGGCGACGGGGGTTCGGTGTCGCGATGCTGTCCGGTGACCGCGAGCCGGTGGTGACGAGCATCGCCCGGCAGGTCGGGATCGAGCGCTTCACCGCTCGTTGCACACCCACCGACAAGGTCGAGCGTCTGGAACATGAGGCCCGGAACGGACACCTCGTGATGATGGTGGGCGATGGCCTCAACGACGCACCGGCGCTCGCCGCCGCGCATGTCTCGGTGTCACCGTCGAGCGCGGTCGACATCAGCCAGATGGCCGCCGACGTCGTCTTCCAGGGACGCAGGCTCGCTCCGGTCCTCGAACTGCTCAGTGTCGCGCGAGGATCGCAGCGGCTTGTCCTGCAGAACCTCGTCATGGCATTCGGCTACAATGCTATCACCATTCCGCTGGCAATGGCGGGCTATGTGACACCTCTGGTTGCGGCGATCGCCATGTCATCCAGTTCCGTCCTCGTCGTTCTGAATGCCCTGCGCCTGTCACGCCCCTCTACGGCCCGCCCCTCTTTGGATTGACAGTGCCGTTCGAATCACGTTCTACCGTATGATCTACGAATGCGGAGGCGGATAAATGAGTAATAACGAGCCGATCAAGTTAGATGAGCCCGGTCGCGGCCGGGTCTATGACAGCATCGCCGAGACGATCGGCAACACGCCACTCGTGCGGGTAAAACGCTTCTGCGAAAACCGCAATGTCCGCGCCGATCTGTTGCTCAAGCTGGAATTCTTCAATCCGCTTGCAAGCGTGAAGGATCGCATCGGCCTTTCGATGATCGAGGCCATGGAGGCGGAAGGCCGGATCGGTCCGGGCGCCACGATCGTCGAGCCGACTTCAGGCAATACCGGCATCGCGCTTGCGTTCATCTGCGCCGCGCGCGGTTACAGACTCATCCTCACCATGCCCGAATCAATGTCGGTGGAACGCCGCAAGATGCTCCGTTTCCTTGGCGCTGAAATCGAACTCACGCCTCGTGAAAAGGGCATGAAGGGTGCAATCTCCCGTGCCGAAGAACTGGTTGGCGAGATCGAGGGTGCCGTCATTCCCGGGCAGTTCGAGAACCCTGCCAACCCGGCCATCCACAGACGTACCACCGCGCTCGAGATCTGGAACGACACCAACGGCAAGGTCGATGCGCTCATCAGCGGCGTCGGCACCGGCGGCACGCTGACCGGCTGCGGTGCGATCCTCAAGGAGAAGAAGCCCGGAATCCGGATCTTCGCGGTCGAGCCGGAAGCAAGCCCCGTCCTTTCCGGCGGCAGTCCGGCGCCACACATGATCCAGGGCATCGGCGCAGGCTT